>JAQYVG010000100.1 GCA_030145595.1 Desulfobacterales bacterium
GGAAGAGCCGGATTCGAAAGGTGAATTAGACGAGCCGATTTCCCAAAAAGAGCTGGACGATCTGATTTCCGGAGATGAGCAGGATGAGTCGGATTCGAAAGGCGAATTAGACGAGCCGATTTCCCAAAAAGAGCTGGACGATCTGATTTCCGGAGATGAGCTGGATGAGCAGATTCCCTCAGACGAGTTGGATGAGCCGGATTTCAAAGATGAGTTGGATGAGTCAATTTCCGGAGATGAGCTGGAATCTGAAATAGAGCATGAAGAAACAACGCAAGAGAAGGATGCTGAAGATCGAAAGGAAAAGTATAAAGGCAAAAATAAGCCAATAATATCTATTGCGGGAAACTATAAGCGCAAAAGAAAGTTGTTTATAGCTTCGGCAATAGGGCTATGCCTGCTGACTGGGGCCGGATATCTTTCTTTGCAAAACAAAGAAGAAAAAGCGCCTGAGGCGATTAAACTGCCGGTAATGGCCGGACGCTCGCTTGTATTTGATTCCTTTGTTATTCCTTTTAGAGAACATGATAAATTTGCATATTTATCGTTAGCTATTTCATTCAGGTTGATGGACAGAGAGTTAGCGGAGGAAATGACAGCAAAGAGAGATCTGCTCAGAGGAATCATTTACGATATATTAAGAGAAGAAGTAAACAAGACCGCCAAGCTTCCCCCTCTGGATGAACTAAAGGAGCATATTATAGAGGGGGTCAACAAAGCTTTGTCAAGCGGCAAAGTTAAAGAGGCCTATGTCGTTGATTTCCTGGCAGTCTGAAGATAAGGGTTCAGAGGTCGGAGGTCAGAGGTCGGAGGATAGAGGAAAGAGGTTGGAGGTTGGAGGTCAGAGTTTGGAGGTTGGAGGATAGAGGAAAAAACAACAGACAACGGGCAACGGACAACGGGCAACGGGCAACAGACAGAGGTCAGAAGTTCAGGGTTCAAAGGTCAAAGGTTCAGAGGTTAAAGCGGATTCCAGAACGTTGAACCTTTGAATGCCTAAGGGGGAAGAAATGACCGGCACTGGAGATATGAATATTATCGTGGGGCAGGGGACTGCCGTAAAAGAAGTGCATAATGTAAAAAAGCAAAATCTAGAAATCAATCAACAGTTTGTCGCCCAAGAGACCGAGGGCCAAAAAAAGAAGGATCAATCAAAAATTCAGAAGCTTGAAAATGGAGACAAGGTCAAGATAAAAAGTGATCAAGAAGATAGAAGCAAAGAAGAAAAGAAAAATAAGAAAAAGGGCTCAAAGAAGAAAAAATCAGACGATGAGTTCAAAATGAACGCAAGCAACCTGATAGATATTACAGTATAATCATGACGGATTTAAAAATATTAGTTTTTGTGCAAATAGGCATTGATTTTGCCATTATTGCTATTTTTATTTTTTTGCTCAGGAGGCTGGCAGCAATCAGCAAGGATTCATCTATGCAGAAAGGGCTGCAAATATTTGAATCCGTGTTGACTGATGCTAAAAAAGCCGCAGCACAGTTTAATATGCAGTTAGAAGAAAAAAAAGAGCTGATAAATAAACTCAACCAAAAAATGGAGCAGAAGATAATGAGTATAAATGTTCTTTTAAACCGGGCTGATGTTCTGCTCAAAGATCCTTTGCAGCCCGGTGATGCTCAAAAAAAACCGGCTGCCTCCAGCAGCCTGGGCAAAGAGATCATCATGCTGGCAGAAGAAGGCCATGATTCAGAGGCAATCGCGGAGACCCTGGCAATCTCTAGGGGGGAAGTGATGCTTGTTTTAGATTTAAAGACAAAAATAGCGCAGTTACGGTCATAAAGAAGGTATGTCTTGATTGAAATCAGTCCTCTACCGTTTTCAGCATCCAGCTTAGCTTTACAGGCTGAAGATAGCTCTTCATCCTTTCCCGAGTTCATCAAAAATGAAGTCGTGCAAGGAAAAGTACTCAAAACAACCTCCTTGGAGAACGTTTTGCTAATAAAAGGAAGAAGAGTCATGGCAAAATCCCATTTACCTTTAAAGGAAGGCGCCGTTTTGCAGCTGAAGGTAGCAGAGGCACACCCTGTTCCGATTCTCAAACTGCTGGGTGCGCAAACAACCGGTACCGATGCTGTAAATGTAGCCATGATATTCTCCGCGATGAAGGAAAATCTGTGGAAATTATTGGTAGAAAATCTAAAATTGCACGGGGTTTCAAAAGAAGACGCGCTCTTATTTAAGGAATTGCTGCATGATTTATCGGCAAGATTATTTAAAAAACCGACCCCGGATATGCTCAGGACCTTTATTGAAGAATCAGGACTTGGCTGGGAGAAAAAACTAAAAGAGCTATGCATTCAAAAACAGGTCGGTGCAGAAGACTTAAATAAGCTAATCGGCAAAGATCTCAAAGGTCTGGGTTCCAGGATGCTTTTTCAGAATGCAGAAAAACAGGTTCTTTTGAATAGGTTTGTGTCCGCCCTAAAAAATATACAGCTTCTTAATCATCTCAGTCTTGAGCAGGACAATAAGATTTTTCTGCCTATACCGATTCAATTTCCTGACGGCCTTTTTACGATTGGCCAGCTGCTAATCCATATGCAGCAACAGGAAAAGGATAAGCACGGGAACAAAAAAGGAGATCGATCTTTTTACAGGGTAAGTTTTTTGCTTGAATTTTCAAACCTGGGCCCGCTTAGAGCAGATCTCACTATCAGGGAAAAAGAGATTGACGGCAGATTTTTGCTGTCAAAAGAAGAGGGAAAATTGTTGATTGAAAGGAATCTGCCGTCCTTGATCAGCAACCTGACAGCGCGAGGCTTTTGCATTAACCATATGGAGTGCCATCTGAAAAAAGCTGAAACCATTACGCCTTCGCTTTTAAAAGAGATTATTCCGGAGGAAGGCTGCAGCGTAAGCCTGGTAGCCTAAGTGAAAAGAGAAAAACAAAATAAAGCTGTGGCTTTAAAGTATCAGTCTGAAAAAGATGGTGCCCCCAGGGTCATGGCCAAGGGGCAGGGCAAAGTCGCTGAAAAAATAATTGAACTTGCCCGCAAGCATAATATACACATACACCCTGACCCTGACTTGATAGAGGTTTTATCACAACTCGATTTGAATGCTGAGATACCGCCTGATCTTTATGTTGTTGTCGCTGAACTGTTAGCATTTGTTTATTCTCTAAACTCGGAGAGTTCCTACCACAAATCCGGCTCGTAAAATATTCGAGAAAGTAGCGGCAAAAAGTTCCCATAGGCATTTTTTTCCTCCGGATTTTTATCCAGCCGATGTTAGACCATTTTCCGCAGCGTATTTAATCGCAGTTTTATCAACATGTTATACAAAGATGTCATCCGGTTGCAGTTGGCATTGATATTGCACTAAAAAGAATCAATAATTAAATCACCAAAGGAAGGGGTCAGAATATGATATCGGGGATCTATACATCAATTGACGGTGCTTTGGTGCACCAGCTCAGACTTGAAACCATTTCCAATAATATGGCCAATCTGAATACGAATGCGTTCCGGAAAGATATCATTTCTTTTAATGAGACACTTTCGATGAATTACCTTTCTGAAACCGATTTCACGCCGGGCCTTGCCAGACATACAGGCAACGACTTGGATGTGGCCTTGGAGGGTCAGGGTTTTTTTAAGGTCCAGACTCCTAAAGGAGTGCGGTATACAAGGGACGGCGCTTTCAGCCTTAATGCCCAAGGTGTTCTGGTGACGAAAAACGGTGATGCCGTCTTGGGGGAAAATGGTCCCATTACAATTGCCGGAGGAAAGCTGACCATAACAAATGACGGACAGGTTGTCGTGGACGGCACGCAGGTAGATAAGTTAATGCTGGTCGCATTCAAGCAGCCTCGGCTTCTTAGCAAAGAAGGCAGTTCGTATTACTTCCATCAAGGAGAAAAAAGTGAAATTTTCGCAGCCGAAGAAATTAGTGTTAAACAGAGTTATCTGGAGGGTTCCAATGTTAATCCGACGGCAGAGATGATTAAGATGATTGAAGCCTACAGATCGTTTGAGTCGGCCCAAAAAGCCATTCAGACCATTGATGAAATGACCAGCAAAATGATTAATGACCAAGGTTAAGGTGTAATAAGGGAGGAGATAATTATGCTAAGGGGATTGTGGTCGGCGGCATCAGGGATGGCCGCCCAGAAAATGACGATTGATGTTATTGCCAATAACCTGGCCAATGTAAGTACAACCGGTTTTAAAAAGAGCCGGACCGATTTTCAGGATTTGATGTATCAGACTATCAGCCAGGCCGGCGCACAAACAGCGGACGGCGGTCAGATCCCGACAGGCATCCAGATTGGCATGGGGACAATGCCTGTTGGTGTCCAGAAAATGTTCATGCAGGGAGATTTTCAGGAGACCAAAAATGAACTGCACATGGCGATTGAGGGCCGGGGTTTCTTCAAGGTAATCAGCAATGAAGAGGATGCCTATTCCCGGTCAGGCAATTTTAAATTGGATTCAGACGGCAATATCGTCACGCCCAACGGTGAAAAATTGCAGCCGGAGATGAGCGTTCCGACGGCAACAGTTTCTATCGAAATCGGCACCGACGGAACCGTAACCACTTTTGACGCTACCGGTACGGGATCCCAACTTGGAACTGTCGAATTATATTCATTTGCCAATGCGGCGGGCCTTAAAAGTATGGGGCACAATCTGTATAAAGCCACCGACGGCTCGGGAGACGCTGTTTCCGGCACGCCGGGTTCCGATGGTATGGGAACCATTGTGCAGGGGTATCTGGAGATTTCCAATGTGGATGTTGTGGAAGAGATGGTTTCCATGATTATGGCTCAGAGGGCCTATGAGATCAACAGCAAGTCCATCAAAACAGCCGATGATATGATGTCAATAGTTAATAATCTCAAAAGGTAATCGTCATGATTAAAAGCATCCGAATAACAGCTGTTCTAATTTGTTTTTTGACTCTGTGCTTGTCTGCAGCGGCTAGGCCGGCCGCTGCTAAAAACGTTGCAGCAGCCGGGTCACAAAAGTATCAATCCATAACAAAAGGGAAACTTCGAGAGGTCTATATTCAATTTCTTTGCCGCCGCCTGGGGAAAGAAAGGGCGGATGTAGTTGTGTCCAGATTTAAAGTTTCCGCCAACAGGCCGGTGGCCTCCGGAAAGATCGGCATTCAGCTGTTTCAAAAAAACAGCACAAAGCTGGAAGGCTATGTAAAATTAGTTGCTGTTATCAGCGTGGACGGGGTGGTAAGGAAAAAGGTTAAACTTTACGGCTGGGTGGATGTATTTGAATCGGTGGTTTGCGCTGCGCGCAATCTTAAGAGGAAAGAGATCATCAACGCAGACGATGTATATTTAGCCAGAAGAAATATCTCGCACGGATCTGCAAACTATTTAACCGATATCGGCAAAGTGACCGGACTGATGGCCAAACATAGTATCAAGGCAGATAAGAGTATTAAAGCACGGATGCTGGAAAGATCTCCGGTAGTCAACAAAGGTGATCTGGTCACGATTCTGGCAGAATCAAGCGGTCTAAGAATAACTGTTCCCGGAAAGGTTTTAATGAAAGGTTTTGCAGGCGAACTTGTAAAGGTTCAAAACCTGATGAGCAAAAGAAAAATATACGCAAAAATCGTAAATCCCTCAACCGTGATGGTGGATTTTTAGCAAAGGAGAAATCAATGCCCACAAGGAAATACACAATTTTATGCATGGTACTTGTTTTTTTAACCGCTTGTGCCGGCGCACCCAAAAACACATCTACTCCAGCTGGAATCAAAGAGATCCGTGAACCCGGATTCCCGGTTTTTACTCCCCCCCGGCCCGCGGAAGGGTCGTTATGGTCGGATGTTTCAGGGGTTGATCTGTTTCCGGACAGCAGGGCCAGAAAAGTGGGCGATATTGTCACCGTGCGCATTGTGGAAGACCCGGAGGCCGAACTGAATGCCAATACCAAAACGAGTCGAAAATCGAGTATCAATGCATCCACACTGAAGTTTTTAGGTTATATGCAGGCTCTGGCCGAAAAGAACCCCAGGCTGGCACAGAACCCGGGTACTGATAATTTAATCTCTGCAACTCTGGGAATGGATTTTGACGGTAAAGGCAGCAGTGATCGGGACGGGCATGTAAAGGCCTTTATTGCGGCCGTGGTTGAAAGGGTTCTTCCCAACGGGAACCTTTATATTAACGGCAAAAGAGAGATCAAGGTCAATAATGAAATGCAGTTCATAACTATCTCGGGCATAATAAGGCCGGAGGATATAAGTCCAACCAATGAAATCTCTTCTTCGTACGTGGCTTCTGCCAGGATACTTTATGCCGGCAAAGGCCCCGTAGCGGATAAACAGAAACCGGGTTGGTTAGGGAGGGTCGTTGATTATGTCTGGCCGTTTTAGATTGTACTTGCTGATTATATTGTTGTTTGGTTTCATTTATCCAGCCATGGGTATGCCGGCGAGGATCAAGGATATCGCTTCGATCAAGGGGATCAGGCCCAATCAGCTGTTTGGCTATGGCCTGATCGTCGGTCTTAACGGCAGTGGTGATAAAGCCGGGACCGGTTTTACCATCCAGGGCCTGGTGAATATGCTGGAACGCATGGGGGTGCATATCAGTGCCGCTGATGTCAAAGTAAGCAATGTTGCCGCTGTGATGGTGAGCGCCACCTTGCCACCCTTTGCCCGCATAGGCAAAAAAATCGACATAACCTTATCGTCCATTGGAAACGCTAAAAGCCTGTCGGGAGGCACTCTTCTGCTGACCCCCCTGCAAGGGGTGAACGGCAAGGTCTATGCCCTGGCCCAGGGAGCCGTAGCCATTGGCGGTTATACCGCGGGCGGGGATGCCGGAGGAGGAGTCACCAAAAATCATCCCACAGTAGGAAGAATAAGCGGCGGAGCGACGATCGAAAGAGAGATTCCTGTGTCGATAATGAATAAACAAGAGCTGACTATTATGTTAGACAATCCGGATTTCAATACGGTTACCAGAGTTGCCGATGCCATTAACACGCGCCTGGAAGAGAGTCTTGCTACACCGATAGATTCGGGCACCTTAACATTGAAGATTCCTGCAAGGCTTCAAGGCAAAGTGGTCAACCTGATCGCCCGGATCGGTGATCTGGAGGTCACACCTGACAATATTGCCAAAGTTATTGTTAATGAAAAGACGGGTACCGTGGTGATTGGACAAAATGTCAGCATCCAAGAAGTTGCTGTCGCCCATGGAAACTTGAGTATTCAGATCAAAGAGACCAAAGAGGTTTCACAACCGCTGCCCTTTTCACCTGCGGGCTTAGGGGCGGGCCCTAAAGAAGTGGGTGGCGGTATCATCGCGGCACCGGGAGGCAGTACCATTGTTACTCCGGATAGTGATGTCCGTGTCGCCGAGGAGAGAAACCAGCTTATTTTAATCCCGCCAGGAAACACAATCGGTGAGCTGGTCAAGGGTTTAAACGCAATTGGCGTTACCCCCCGGGATCTTATTACTATTTTGCAGGCGCTGAAGGCGGCGGGTGCCCTTCAGGGAGAATTGGAAGTTATATAAAGGAGACGCGATATGTTAAAACCGATTGCAGCGCATCCGGCGGCGGCCTTGCAGAAAGATGTCTCCACGGCCGGACTGCAGAAACTGCAGAAAGCCTGCACCGAGTTTGAATCCATCTTGATAACCTATATGCTGAAATCTATGCGGTCCACTGTTGAAAAAGACGGGCTCTTTGGAAATAGTACCGAACGTCAGATCATAGACGCCATGTTTGACGAAAACCTGGCCCTGGGAATTGCTAAAGGCGGTGGCATTGGGCTGGCAAAGATACTTTTTACAGACCTCAAGGATCGATAACCGCTGAATGCATAAAAAATCGAATTCAGCGGTTGTTTAGTGTTTTGTATTTTGTGTTTTGCTTGAAATATATACTGACATACCAATTTGTTGAGGCACCAAAGACCAAACACTAAACACTAAATACTAAACACTAAATGCTAAATAATAATTCAGTTTACAGCCGAATTTTCCGATAAATAGAATAGGGAGTTTAGTTATGGAAACGTCTAACGTTCGTTTGATTGAAAAGCTTTTTTACCAAAAGATCATGCTTTACCATGATCTGCTTTATTGTTTTAAGCACGAAAGAGAGTCTCTGATAAATTTAGACCTGGATAAATTGTGGAGTATATCGAAAGAAAAAGAGGAGATTTGTGCAAAAATCAATGCCGCTAAGCAGGAAATCGTTGCAGCTCTCGATCTGCAGGAAAATCAAAAAACTTTTGAGCTTAATCGCATCATGGACTTGATCGGCGTAGAATACAGGGCTGAGTTTCAAAAGTTGTACCTGCGGCTTATTAAATTAAAGAGCGAGATTGAGATCTTCAGAAAAGAAAACATGGCTTTTGTCAATGATTCTTTGCAGTTCCTGGATGAAATCATAGGAATCATAACGGGCGCGGACGAATCAGGAATTATGTACAACGACAAATGTCATTTTAATAAATCCGGCGCGCCTGTATTGCTGAGCAGGGAGGTTTAGGCATGGGCATGATATCTATACTTGATATTGCCAGGACCGCTTTGAGTACCCAGCAGTATGGTATTGAGGTGACCGGCCACAACATTGCCAATGTTAACACCCCCGAGTATTCCCGACAAAGCCCTGTCATTGTTGCGGAAGATCCTTTAAAGATCAGCGGTCTGCTCTTGGGGCGCGGTGCGGATGTAGGCTCGGTAGTCAGGGCTACTGATCAATTGGTCGAAAATCGGCTCATGCTGGAAAAATCGGGCATGTTATCTTCCCAGGAGATGGAAAATTACATGCGGATTTTTGAGGGTCTTTTTAACGAAAATTCCGATACCAGTATTAGTGCACTGCTGTCCGAGTTCTGGAATTCGTGGCACGATATTTCAAACAACCCCTCAGGAGTTCCGGAACGGATTGCACTATATGAACAATCCAGCCTTCTGTCAGAACAATTGAACATCTTGAGCCAGGATTTGACGCAGATAGAAACGGATTTAACAGGTGCCGTTAAGACTGGAATAGAAAGGATCAACCAGCTTACAGGTGAGATCGCCACTCTCAACCGGCAAGTTATCACAGTGGAGTCAGACGGCAACACGGCAAATGACCTTCGAGACCAGCGCAATGCACGCATCTCGGAACTATACGGATACCTGGATGTCCAGACCTTTGAGCAGGACAATGGCACTATCACCGTTGCAACGAAAAGGGGCGGCATCCTGGTGTCCGGAGCAGAGAGCTTTGATCTTAGTCTGGGCGGCACTAATGGAAACAGGGTGCTGTGGGAGAACTCAAGTGGTACGCCGGTCGATATTACGAATTATTTAACCAACGGAAAACTTGGCGGATGGCTTGAGATGCGTGACGGGATCGTTGCCAAGTATAAACTGGACCTTGATGCCGTGGCCCAAGAATTTATCTGGTCAGTTAATGAGCAGCACAGCCAGGGGGTGGGTCTGGAGGCCTTTAGCACGGGAACAGGGACGTCCGCTGTATCCGATACGGGAGAAGAGCTGGGAACCCAAGCTTCGGGTCTCAATTACTATGACAAGATTTCAGATGGTACTCTCAATCTTTGGGTGTATGATTCAAGCGGGAATGTGGTCGGCGCCAAGCCGAACACCATCATCATCGACGCTGATGCGAGTGGAACAACACTGACGTCTCTTAGTGGTGCTATAAACGGGATTGCCAACATTACTTCCAGCATCACAGATGGACAACTGACGGTTAATGCCGCAGCCGGATATACATTTGCCTTTTCCGACGACACGAGTAGTGTCCTTGCGGCCCTGGGGATAAATACGTTATTTTCGGGTGCAACTGCCGGGGGCATCGGCGTTAACGACAAGATCGATCTCAATAAAAACTACATTGCAGCGGCGCAGTTGCATAATAACGTCGGTCCTGCAGTAGCGGCAAGTACCAATGCAGCTCAAACCGGTACCATTACCACCGATGGCCCCTATACCGGAACAGCAGATGCAACGTATTATGTTGAAATTACGACCGCCGGCGATGAAACCAACACTTTTTTCAGATGGAGCACGGACCAAACGAATTGGACAACCGTTAACCTGGGCGATGGCGGCGGGGCCACCCGAACGTTGAGCAATGGGGTTACGGTTACCTTCAACACAGGCACATATGCGCTTAATAACGCCTTTACAGTTGCCGTAACAAAACCAGTCGGTGCTTACGGAACGTTTGCTGACGGAGACAACACCAATGCACTTGCCATTGCGGACCTGCAATACACTGATACCGCGATCACTCGAACAACGGTCGACAGGATCGATGGCAACACGACAGAGACGGTCACTGCGACCATTGAAGGCTACTATCATGCCACGATAGGTTCTATAGGGGTTGCCTCTTCGAGTATTTTAAGAGCCAAAGAATTTAATGAAATTATGGTTAACAAGTTAAGTACCGTCCGGGACGCCATTTCGGCCGTGTCGCTTGATGAGGAGATGGCCAACCTGATAAAGTTTCAGCATGCTTATGCCGCGGCAGCTAAAATTATTAATGTTGTGGATGAAATGTATGTAAGTTTACTACAGACGAAATAGACGATTGACTAATAACACCTGATCGAGTTTAACTCGGTTAGGGTATAAAGGAGCTTCTTTATATGCGGGTAGCAAATAAAAGTGTTTTCGATGCAGCCAAGTATCAGCTTGCCAATGTTGCCGAGGCACTGAGCAACGCCAATCTGGTTGTTACAACCGGGAAGCGCATTAACAAGCTTTCCGATGATCCGGTCGGGGTTACCCAGGGCCTGAATATTAAAGCCGCTCTGGCAAACATTGAGCAGTTGGGAAGAAATATTTCCCTTGGGAACTTATGGCTGGCTTCGTCTGAAAGTGCCATGAGCCAAACGCAGGGTATAGTTTCCGAGCTTAAAGCCCTGTCTGTTCAGATGGCAAGCGCCACTACAGATGCTGCCTCGAGGAACTCGGCCGCCCAAATCGTTCAAAACATGCTGGCAGAAATAGTCACTTTAGCCAACACAGATGTGAGCGGGCGTTATATTTTCGGCGGCACAAAAACCGATGCCGCTCCATTCAGT
The DNA here is from genome assembly GCA_030145595.1 of Desulfobacterales bacterium. Lineage (GTDB taxonomy): Bacteria > Desulfobacterota > Desulfobacteria > Desulfobacterales > UBA11574 > Desulfatibia_A. Next base: position 11,048 of record JAQYVG010000100.1, read on the forward strand.
GCGGATGGTACTTACAGCGGGAATAACGACGCTTTTACCATAAAAAGTGGTAAAAATGCTACCATAGAGGTCGGCAGCGACGGGAATGCGGCGTTTGGGACCCTCTTTACCACCCTGAGTGCGTTTCAAACCGCACTTGAAACCAACGATGTCAGCGGCATCCAAAATGCGATGACCGGCCTGGACACTAACTTTGATGCTATTACCGAAAAAATCTCATATGTGGGTGCCCAAATGCGGCGCATAGAAGTCAAGGGAGAAATATTAGAAAATATGAAGCTCAGTAATACCGAGAGGCTCTCGGAAATTGAAGATGCCGATATCACTGAAGCGATCATGAATCTGAAGTCCGTAGAGTTTGCCTACCACGCGACGCTGGCCTCTTCTGCCAGGGTTATGACATTGAGCCTGGTAAATTATATGAAATAAAACCATGTAAGATGAATTCGCAAAAAGTCGAATTCATCACGTTTTAGGTTTTAAGTGTTAGGCCCTTAAGAGTAAATTTAGTGCATTTTATGGCAAAAATCAATTATTGAGC
>JAQYVG010000101.1 GCA_030145595.1 Desulfobacterales bacterium
GTTATTCCGAGGATTATTTTTTGAGCATAACGCAGAGATTGGGCAAAAAGACCATTTATGGACGGACACTAACTAGTGAAATGTCCGGGATTGCCTGAACATTTCATACGTTGACAAATGTTAAAAGGGGCTTAAGTTAGTAACTTGCGCAACCGGTTGCGGCAATTAAATTTGGAGAATAATAAATGTCTTTTGAAACCAAACAAGAAGTTTTAGAAAGAATCTTGTCTCAGAAAAAACCTCTGTGCCGCTACTGCAGCGAGGATATGAAACTGTGGGAAGTCCCCCCTTTTACATTCAGTGACGGCCTCGGCTGGGGCACTCCCTACCTGTATATCTGTTTCAACGATGAGTGCCCCCCATATGTGCAGGGTTGGGATGATATCCAGGAAAATTATGCTCATAACGCTTCTTGCCGGTGCCTGTGTTATCCGGGAACTAAGCAGTACGAATTCATCCCTGTGTTCAGTCCCGTGGGGGCCACGGGACAAATTATCGATGACCAGGTTCTGGCCGAGCAGGAAATTTTAAAGCTGGCCACTAAAAGAGGGTTTGAGATTCTTACGGACGCCTATATGGCCAAAGACGGCGTCACCTTGATGCGCTTGCTCCTGGATGCCACCGAACCGGCCCGTGTCAGGGCCAAAGCTGCTGAGATGATCGGTGACATCGCATCACTGGAAGCCATAGAGCCCTTAAGAAGCACCAAAGTCGGCAATCAGATCATTCAGAATAATATGGATGCGGCTGTCAGTAAACTCCACGAAAGACATTTCACCCGGGAATGCCCGTTCTGCGCTGAAGTCATCAAGAAAAGAGCCAAGATTTGTAAGCACTGCAGTAAGGATGTGGCCGGCCAATAAAATTTTTTATGCGTCGAGTTTTAGATCCTGATCGGTGGCGTTGATCAGACTTGGGGTTTTTATTTTTTTGGCATCTATCCAAAGGCCTTCAAGGTCATAGAAGCTGCGGACCGGTTCATAAAAAACGTGCATGATCACATGTCCGTAGTCGAGCAATACCCAGTGCCCTTCTTTTTTGCCCTCCACGCTCAATGGCCTGATACCGTGCTTTTTAAGCTCCACCTGAATCAATTCCGCAATTGCGGCAACCTGGCGGTTAGAACGCCCGCTGCAGATGATAAATGCATCTGCAATCGAAGTTAAATTTCTGACGTCAAGAATCACAAGATCGAAAGCTTTCCTCCCTAACGCCGCTTTGACATAATAATCCAGAGACGGATCAAGATCATCACTCATAAATAAAGCCCTTTGGTTTTTATAAAATCTTCGACCTTTTCAGGAACTAAAGATGTAATGCTGCGTCTATCTTTTACTAATTCGCGAATCTGTGAGGAGGAAATTTCAACCGGTGTAACATCAAAGACGAAAATCGGCTGTTTTTCAGCATGAACATAACACGATCGCGAAGCGGAAAATCGATAGGCATCTGATATTTTCGATTTAAGATATTTTTCAAGGATTTTCCACTTCAAGTCACCGTCATGGCGATAAACGCCCGGACGTGCCATGACAATAAAGGGCACCAGTTCAAAAAGATCCAGATAAGACTTCCAAGTATCTATCTCATGGAAAGCATCCAGGCCCAGGATGAAAAAAAGCCCGTTATTTTCCGGCAGAACTTGCATAAAATAGCGAACCGTGTCGATGGTGTATGAAGGCCCCGGTCGTTTCAACTCAACATCGGATACCGCAACGGATTGCGTCAGAGCCGGATAGTTTGCAACTGCCAGCCGGATCATCTGCAAACGATCTTGGGCATCAGCCACACCTCCGGATTCTTTATGCGGCGGCAGGGCCGCCGGGATCAGCTTGATTTGATCCAGGCTAAAAGCTTCCATCACCTCCTGGATCACTTGAAGATGTCCCCGGTGAATCGGATTAAATGTACCGCCGAACAACCCGATGCGTTTCAATGGCCCTCGCTTTACAGTAAAACCGTAAATAATGGTGGTCGCGTAAAAAGTCAAAAAAACAACCTTTTTACGAGAGTGTTTTGTATTTGGTGTTTAGTGTTTGGCAATCTAACAAACTGGTATATCAGCATATATTTCAAACAAACACAAAACACTAAACACCAAACACTTGATGAATTCGACTTTTACGAATTCATCAATAATAACGCTGCTGTTAAATTATACATTCGGCTGTTATGGCCAGGTTATCGCGATGGATGACATAATCATAGGGCTTCTGCCCCAGGCGCTGCTTGATCTGGCTCGACTTCAGCCCCATAATTTTACGGATATCGACCGAACTGTAATTGACGAGCCCGGTACCCAGGGTCTCGCCGTCGTCTCTTCTGAATTCCACCGGCGCCCCGACACTAAATTCGCCTTCCACACCGACGATGCCGCTGGGCAGCAGGCTTTTACCCCTTTGCAGAATTGCGGCTGCGGCACCCTCATCAATGCTAATAACCCCTTTGGGCTTCAGGGTGAAAGCAATCCAGCACTTGCGGCTTTTCAGCTTTTCTTTTCTGGGCACAAAATAGGTTCCGTGTTCCTGGCCGGAAAAAAGCTTTGTAAGGATGTCAGGCTTGCTGCCGGCGGCGATCAGCATGGGAATGCCGGCTGCTGTCACCTTTCCGGCGGCCTTAACCTTGCTCAGCATACCGCCGGTACCCAGCGAACCCGGAATATTGCCGGCTAATTCTTTGATATTCTTGTTTATATTAGAAATCACCGGAATCAGCTCGGCCTCTGGAAATGTGCGCGGATCCCTGGTATAAAGGCCGTCAATGTCCGTAAGATTGACGAGGATGTCGGCATCCATCAGCAGTGTTATCATGGCCGCCAGATTGTCGTTATCGCCGAATTGAATCTCTTCGATCATGACGGTGTCATTTTCATTAATGATGGGGACAACTTCCCATGACAACAGGGTATTAAGCGTATTGCGCGCGTTCAGATACCTTTGACGATCATTAAGATCATCACCGGTCAGAAGAATCTGGGCGACCTTCTTTTTATACCTTCCAAAGGCCTTCTCATACTCCATGATGAGTCCGGCCTGGCCCACGGCGGCAACCGCCTGGCGTTTGGGAATTTCATTAGGCCTTTTATCCAGACCAATTTTTTTAACCCCGGAAGCCATTGCTCCCGATGACACCAGAATCACCTCCCGCCCGTCCTCGATCAGGCGGCAAATCTGTCTGCTGATGGACCTGATCGCCTTTAAATTCAATCCCAGATCTGCGGTAAGGACATTACTCCCGATTTTTACCACAACACGACGGGCGTCATTAAATATCGAGGCTCTGTTAGCTTTCATGCGGCTTGTCCAATAATTGTACGATTAGCGAAATTAAACTGTCAACACCCCGTCCGGTTAAAGCGGAGATTTGTAATGTTTCGAGCTCTTGGGCTGCAGCTTGAAACGCTTCGACAGCTTCCCGCGCCTCCGGCAGATCAAGTTTATTTAATACCACAATCTGAACCTTTTGCGCCAGCCGGCGATTATACATGTCCAGCTCATTATTAATGGTATGATAGTCAGCCAGGGGGTTGTCCCGATCAATTGTTGATACGTCAATCAGGTGAACAAGAATACGTGTTCGCTCAATATGCCGCAAAAAACGGATACCGAGTCCGGCGCCTTTATGCGCCCCCTCGATCAACCCGGGGATATCCGCAACCACAAAAGGATCTCCCCAGTCAGTTGCAACTACGCCGAGGGTAGGTGTCAGGGTTGTAAAGGGATAATCGCCGATCTTGGGACGTGCTGAAGATAATGCCGTAATAAGGGTCGATTTGCCGGCATTGGGAAGACCGATGATACCAACATCGGCAAGGAGTTTAAGTTCGAGCTTGAGTTTTTTGTTTTCACCCGGCTCACCCGGTTGGGCAAAGCGGGGTGCCCGGCGGGTGGAGGTTTTAAACCGCCTGTTGCCCTGGCCGCCTCGGCCGCCTTTGAGCAGCACAAATTTTTCTCCGGGTTCGATTAAGTCTTTTAGAATTTGTCCGCTGTCAGCGTCACAGACGAGGGTTCCGGGGGGAATTTCAATGACAAGATCTTGGCCGGTTTTGCCGGTTTTCTGCTTTCCCTGGCCGTGGGAACCGTTCTTTGCTTTGAATTGACTTTTAAAGCGAAATTGATATAGGGTGCGTTTTCTCAATGTCGTTACTAAAACAACATCTCCGCCTTTGCCGCCGTCGCCACCGTCCGGTCCACCGCGCGGAATAAACTTTTCACGCCTGAAACTTACACAGCCCTTGCCGCCGCTGCCGGATTGAACGGTAATGATCGTTTCATCAATGAATTTCACTCTGCATAAACACTTACTTTTTTACGTCTGCGCCCCATTCTTTGAAAAGCTACGATACCATTGATTTTGGCAAACAAAGTGTAATCCTTGCCCATGCCCACATTGTCTCCCGGATGGATTCTGGTCCCCAGCTGGCGCATTATAATATTGCCGGCCAGCACCTTTTGTCCGCCATAGCGCTTGACCCCGCGTCGCTGCGCGTTACTGTCGCGTCCGTTTCTCGTACTGCCGGCGGCCTTTTTATGTGCCATTGTGTAAACTCCTTATTATCGTTTTATGTTTCGATACTGTCGATTTTGATTGCCGTATATTGCTGACGATGCCCCTGCTTCCGGCGATATCTTTTGCGTTTTTTATATTTGAAAACAATAATCTTTCTGGCCTTTGCCTGTTCGACAATATGACCCTTGACAACAACATTATCGAGAATCGGCTGTCCGATGCTGACCGCATCACCGTCCGAACACATCAGGACGCTGTCAAAAGCAACCGGGCTGCCGACTTCCCCTGGAATTTTCTCTACCCTTAATATTTCGCCCTGCCGAACCTTATATTGTTTCCCGCCGGACGCAACAATAGCATACATATATATAAACCCCCTCAAAAATCCGATATAGTACTGATTTTTTTTACAAACGTTTTAAGTATATGTAAATAAATGTAAAACTACAACCTAAAACGTGATAATTTCGGTTTTTATAAATTCATCGATTAAGAAACTAACAATATTTATTCGTTTCGTAATATTTGTCAAGAAAATTTTCATTTAAAATATCTTGAAAACACAGGAATCTTTCTTTCTCGGCTCTACCGCAGGCGGGCTTTATAAAAAATCGCAAAACGATTTTATATCTTGACTCTTATTAAAGATTGACATATGAACAATTGTTCATATGTTTGGAGGTAACTTATGGATGTCTGCCAGGAAAAAATATTGCATCATGAAAGCGTGCAAAAAGCGCTCAACAACATTCCCGACATGGACGCGCTCCATAGCATTACCGGCATTTTCAAGGCTTTGAGCGACCCAAACCGGCTCAAGATTGTGTTTGCCCTGGCAAAATGTGAATTGTGCGTCTGTGATCTGGCAGCCGTTTGCGGATCATCCGACTCGGCCGTATCCCATCAGCTCAGGATACTCAGAAATCTGAAAATCGTCCGTTATCGCCGAGAAGGAAAAGTTGTCTTTTACCGTCTTGATGATCACCATGTAAGCACTTTAATCAATCAGACCCTGGAACATGTTAAGGAATAAAAGATGAATATAATTATAGAAATTCTGGCCGCTGCATGGCAGGTCTTTCTTGAATCGTCCATCTATATGCTTTTTGGTTTTTTTGTCGCCGGTATCCTCTATGTTTTTTTCAAACCCGAGAAAGTCAGCCGCTATTTAGGAAAGGGCCGTGTGCGTCCCGTGCTTCTTTCCGCCCTGGCGGGGATCCCGATTCCGCTGTGCTCCTGCGGCGTCGTCCCGGCGGCGGCCGGGCTGAAACGTCAAGGCGCCAACAAGGGCGCAACCTTGTCGTTTTTGATCTCAACGCCTGAAACCGGTATGGATTCAATTCCGATTACCTATGCGCTCATGGATCCTGTTATTACTGTAATGCGTCCGGTGGCTGCCTTTATTACCGCCATCGTCGCCGGCACTATTGAAAATATTTTTGGCAAATCCGGGGAAAAACCAAAAAACACCTCACATAGTTCCTGCTCTGTTTCCGGCAACCACAGTTGTAACGGACCATCTCTAATCCCGTTAAACCCGGCCAAAATTTCGTTAACCGCTAAAATTGTCGCCGGTTTGAAGTATGCCTTTGTCGATCTTCTGGGCGACATCGGCAAGTGGTTTATTTTAGGTATTCTACTGGCAGGGCTGATTTCCTATTTAATCCCGGACACTCTGTTTGAATCCTACCTGACCAACAATTTTATTGCCATGCTTGTGATGCTGATGGTCGGCCTGCCCATGTATGTCTGTGCGACGTCTTCAACACCGATTGCCGCCGCCCTGGTATTAAAAGGTTTAAACCCGGGGGCCGCCCTGGTATTTTTGCTGGCCGGACCGGCGACTAACATTGCTTCTTTGAGTATGGTTTCAGGTCTTTTGGGCAAAAGATCACTCTTGATCTACCTGGGATCGATCGCTGCATGTTCCCTTGCTCTCGGCGTTGTGACCGACATGATATATTTCGGCATCGGAATAACCGCCAAAGCATCAGCAGGACAAGCCGCTGAAATATTCCCTCATTATGTAGAATTGACTGGTGCGGCCGTCCTTGCCATTTTGCTTGCGTTTGCGATCTGGAAAAACTATAAAGAATCTGGAACTTGCAGCACGTGTTAATCTGGCCCGAATATTTCACGAAATACATTGGTCATAGCAAAAAAAGATGTGGATATGAAAATCGAGACTATAGCTATCAGCAAGAAAAAGGGGACTCGCAAAAGCTGCTTTGAAGAAGCACTCCTCGTCAAAGACCACGGCCTCCAGGGCGATGCCCATGCCGGTGACTGGCACCGCCAGGTCAGCCTGCTGGCGTCCGAAAGTATCGATAAAATGCGCAACAAAGGCCTGGATGTGACCTTCGGTGATTTTGCCGAGAATATCGCGACATCGGGAATCGACTGGGTAACAGTCCCGGTGGGTACCAGGGTCAAGTTAGGTGACACCTGCCTGATTGAAATTACTCAGATCGGCAAAGAATGTGTCAAAAAATGCGCCATCTATTACCAGGCCGGCGACTGTATTATGCCCAAGGAAGGGGTTTTTGCCAGGGTGCTTGAAGGCGGCACTGTCCGCAGCGGCGACGAAATCGCAATACTACCTTCCGATCCCAGTGAACAGGCGTCGGGGGTCAGGGATCGGGGATCAGGGATCAGTAGGCAGTAAGGAGTAAGCAGTTATCCAGTGACAAATGACCAGAAATCTGTATCCAGTTACCCGCAACCCGTAACCTGCAACTCGTAACAAGGAATATCTCTTGGACGCGTCTTTAAAAAAAACAGTCATCCAATGGGACAAATCATCCAACCGCTCATTGGAACATGAACTACTTGGCGAAGAACCGCTCTCGATCATGATTGAGGGCAAACCGTATTCGGTTGTGATGCGTACCCCGGGAAATGAACTGGCCCTTGCCGCCGGCTTCTGCCTGGCCGAAGGGATTGTGGATACTCCGGATGATTTTACCACCATTACTTGTTGTGAAGACACCGATAACAACGTGGTCGCCATTACCCTCAGCCAATCAAGACGCAATAATATAGCCGATCTTCTGGACCGCCGCGGCTTTATCAGCCAGACCAGCTGCGGCATTTGCGGCAAGGAGATCGTTAAAGACCTTTATCAAATGGTTCAGCCCGTCAGCAATAACACGCCCATTGACAGGAAACTGGCGCTGGAGTGTCTTGAGAATCTTAACCGCCATCAGCCCTTGCGCGATAAAACCAGGGCATCCCATGCCGCCGCCCTCTTTTCTTCGGATTTTGAACTCCTGACAGTGGCCGAAGATGTCGGGCGCCACAATGCCTTGGACAAAGCCATCGGAGAGCTGTTTCTGACCCGCCGGCTTGGCAAGGCTTCACTGGCAGTCCTTTCTTCCCGCATCAGCTATGAACTGGTCCAAAAGGCCGCCAGGGCAAAAATTCCCGTTATCTGCGCCATTTCGCGCCCCACTTCCCTGGCTGTTGAACTGGCTGCCGGCCTCAACATGACACTGGCCTGTCTGGCCGACGAAACCGGACTGATAATTTACTGCAACGAGCACCACCTGAAATTAGGAATGCTGCCATGACTCAAACCAACAACACCTCACTTTTGGATTTTTACAACCTGATGTTAGAGGCTGAACGCGCCGGCGTAAAGGTACTCGGAGAGTTACTCTCGCAAACCGAGGACCGGAATCTTTTGGACCTTTTAAAGAAGTTTTTGAGGGATGAAGGCCTCAACTGCCGCATTCTGATCGCCCTGATCCACGATCTCGGAGCAGAGCCCAGCGACAGGACCGGAGATTTCGTCGACAAAGTGCTGGCGCTGGACAGCTTAAACGAGCAAATCGACCTGCTGATCCGCGGTCAGGAATGGGTGGCGCGGAAAATCCGGGAATCCCGCCATCTCTTACCGGCAGGATCACCACACCTGTTCATGGAAGCAATCAAGGTACAGCACGAAGAAAATGTGGGCACCCTGAATATATATTTTAAGAAGCATTAACCATCTCGGACAATGCTTTAAAGTTAATCAACTGCCGGCGCATCATGATTAAGTCACCCCAAGGCAGCATGAGGCGCATCAGCACCCCCAGTATTCCTTGCGGGTAGCGAACAAGTAATTTTACGATCAAGCGACACTTACCATTGCTTTGTGGAATGATAAGATAGCTTACCCCTGTATCACCGAAAAATTTCAGTGCAAATATATCTTTTTTGATGCGAATCGTAATATGTTGATTACGTTTAAAATCAAGCAATTCGAATATTGTCATCACTGTTTGGCCAACCTCAAGGTTGTCTAAACCGGGAATCAGCTTGCGGGGACTGCGGCGGCCGAAGTTGTCTATCCAGTCATAGCTGTAGGGTGCGACCCGCATTTGGCAGAGCCATCGAAAAATTATTTCCGGCTTCGACTGAATGGTTATACCCCGGTAGTATGCCTCATCGAAAACTTCTATGAAACGATCACAAGGGAAATCGAGAAGACGCTCATGAGGCTCTGTCCCCCATATGTGGCTCTTTGACGGCATGAAAACATCCTATAGCCCATTTAACTCATGGTCTCTTCGTCGTTAACAAGTTTTGCCACGATCACTGTTAAGAATGAAGATTTATCCTGCCTGCCCAGTTAAATTTCTTTTTTATTTATTTAACCGGGGTTAAATGCGGAGCATATTTAACCGGGACCTGTCCCCCTCCCGCATTACTTCTTATTGAGCAATATCACATCATTTGCGACGAAGTTGAGTTCGGCATTGAAGCGCTGTGCGAGGTATTCAAAGGTGCTCCGACTATAAAAGCAAATATGCGTCATATCGCGAATATAGTGCCATTGACTGAAAGCGTGTTCATCAATCACCAGCTTAGTCATAATACCCAGCCAACCACCTCGTTTTAACATTTTAAACAATGCTGCAAAATCCTTATTGGGATCGTGCAGATGTTCCACGACTTCAGTGGCACATATGAAATCATAATTTTTATCAAATACCGAAGGATCGTTGTAATAAAATGGGTCATAGAGATCCACCTGCTGACCGCGCTCTTCTAATAGGACCGACAGGGTCGGACCTGGGCCACAACCAAAATCCAATCCCTTTTGTTTTGAATCCAGCTTCTCCAATAGTGGCGTAATTAATCGAGATAGGAATTGGCGATAGTCCTGATCCTGTGCATCGTTTTCATGCAAATCATAAGTTGCCCTTTCATCTTCGGCGCTAAGCCAATAGCGTTTGGGGACAAAGACCAACTTACAATAAAAACAGCGCAAGTAGATTCTTTTTTTATCCTCGAAAAATGAATCTAAATCTTTACTACTGCACAAGGGACAATGGGACTCATCGCATTTGGTTTTCATCTATTTCGGGCCTATTGTCCCAAATCGCAGCCGTATATTCAGCTCCATACGATTGGGAGCAATAAAATTTGCTGTAACAATTACACCATCACGCAGTTCATACCTGATGTCGAGTAAGGCCATATGCACCTATACTCACATTACCAGATAGTTTGTCATGTCCACTATTCATTTATATGGTTATGGTGCACTTTGAATTTGAATTCACCATTGAACAAAATTTTCAACAATTGTCATACATTCTTATTATCTCGCCAGTTCCTTTTCCTTCAACACTTTTTACATAGCCATTTATCACTTTATGCATTGGTATGGGATTATGACCAGGGAAATATGCCTCATATTTTTCTACTGCATCCTCAACCAGCCCCGATGACACGACATTAATTCTGATTCCATTTCTCAATTCTAAGGATACCGCTTTGACAAAACTGTGAATTCCACCATTGACCATAGCGGCACTTGTGGTTAACACCACAGGATGATCAGCTAGTATTCCCGTAGTAAGTGTAAAAGAGCCACCGGCATTCAAATAATTCTGTCCAATTCTTACAAGATTTACTTGACCCATTAACTTACTTTTCAATCCGATATAAAAATCTTCCTCAGTCATTGAATCAAAGGCTTCCCATTTAGCTTCGCCAGCGATGCAGACAACTGCATCGACGTTTCCAGAAGATTCAAACATTGCTTCAATAGATTTGCTATTGGCAATATCTACTGCTATATCGCCGGAATTTCTTCCACCAATCATAATCTCGTGTTTCTTTGAGAAATGATCGCTTACCTTTTTGCCAATTGTACCTTTTCCGCCGATTATTAGAATTTTCATTATTCCTCCGTTTTAATTTTCTCTATTACTGCGCTGCCTACTATCGTATAATTCCATTTTTTAGCCGCCCAGCGCCAATGATGAGCCGCCGTTAAAAGCGAAGCGAACAACGCGAGCGTAGCTTTTAATGTTCGCTCTCAATCATTTTAGCGTAAGTTTGATTAGTTCGCCTTCTTAACAAACTTCGTCAGAATTACAATCTGCCGGCCTTCTACACGGCCCTCAATATGCTCAGGGTTGTCTGCAACCAGCAAAATTCCACGTACAACTGTGCCACGCTTAGCCGTAAAGTTAGCCCCTTTTACATTTAGATCCTTGATTAGTGTTATTGTGTCGCCTGCCTCGAGCACGGCGCCGCTGCTGTCGACATGTTTGACTGCATTTTCATCACTTTTCCCTTCGCCCGTTGCTTGCGCCCAGGCTTGGGTGTCTTCATCTAAATAAAGCATATCGAGTAAGTCCTGGGGCCAGCCTTCAGCACTCAGGCGCTTAAGCATACGCCATACCGTCACCTGCACCGCTGGTACTTGGCTCCACATACTATCGTTAAGGCAACGCCAGTGATGAACATCAACTTTTTCTGGATTTTCAATTTGTTCGCGACAAGTTTCACAAATAAGTGCGCACTCATCAGCACTGCCATCTGAATTAGGTGGAACTTCATACACACCCAAGCTCTCTGTTGCGCCACACAATTCACATTTAGATTCACTACGTGCATGTAATGCTTTTTCTGTACTCATTTTTTACTGCTCTTCAAAGTTGGATGCGTACATTATGCCGAAAATTGGGAGTCCTATTGTTCTTAGCAAGATGTGAATTCATTTCCTTTATTGCCATTTCCCCCCGCGACTATCGTCTCTTTCGGGGCCGTCTGTACCTTCCCTTCGACTC
>JAQYVG010000102.1 GCA_030145595.1 Desulfobacterales bacterium
AATTGTGTGCATGCATTTAGCGTCCAAAATGCAAAAAATGCTGGATTTGGAAAAATAACCCCACGCTCTGAACTAGCTTCTGCCAATTTACCAGAGGGTCTGCGGGCCAATATTGCCTATAGGCCGATCCAATCGAAACATTATTTGAACCCGACTTTACATATCAAGATTTTTCCTATATAAAACAACGAGTTTATGATTTGGATTGAATTATGCGTAAAAGTATTATCGAAACCCAAAAATTGTTTCAAATTGAAGATTTAAAAGATGGACAGGTAAATATAAAAACATCGGAATATCTTTTGTCTTTGAAAGAAAAAGAACAAATTGAGGTTCTTACCGCCCATTTATCGAAATTAAAAAATGATTTGGCAAAACTTGAAGACCCCGCCATTGTGGATTCTACCGGCAAAGGTGATGAAGTTGAAAAAGCACAACTGCAGCTGCTGATAAATATAATTGGAAATTTACTGTCTCAGATTTAATACCTTTATTTTTTTTGACAGGATTCACAGGATCTTCAGGATTTACTTATAATTTTCAAAGTTTCCAGCCTGTCCCGCTGAAAGCGTGGAAGAAACCGAGAAGTGGCCATCCCACTTTCAGCGGAAAAGAAAGCCAAAAAGGCCGATGGTATTGTTGCCGAACGTTCATGTCGCTTCTTTGTTCTGTTTTATAGGCAAATTAACTCTATCGAAGAGGGATATAGGTTTTTGCCTTTCTGCAGCCTGTCCCGCAGAGCGGGTGAAAGGCAAAACAATCCTGGAAATCCTGTAGATCCTGTCTAAATATAAAATAGACAGACAGATGTAGGCAAAACTGTATGTTTTATACAAAAAGGAGTGTTTATGACGGACTCACAAATACTGGAAATATTCTCTGACTATATTTGACCGTGGTGCTATTTCATTACCGGGAGTATTGAAAAACTGCAGCACGAATTCGAGGTTGATATTCGATGGACCGCTTTCCCGCTCCATCCTGATACCCCGGAAAAAGGCCTGACACTTGAAGAACTTTTTGCGGGCCGCAATGTCGATATCCCCCAGATGCTGGCCCATCTAAAAAATGTTGCCGGCGGCTTAGGGCTGCCGTTCGGTGATCGGGAAATGACTTACAACAGTCGTCTGGCACAGGAACTGGGAAAATGGGCGGAATCGAAAGGCGCAGGAGACGCATTCCACCATGCCGCGTTTCGTGCATACTTCGTGGAAGGAAAAAATATTGCCGAAGTTCCTGTTCTTGTGCGGACGGCTGAATCCGTTAATCTCAGCGGAGAAGATGCCTTAGCGATACTGCAAGACAGAACATACAAAGATGCGGTTGATTCAGACTGGCAAAGATCTTATGAGTCAAAGGTAACGGCAGTCCCGACCTTTGCCTGCAATCATCAAACCCTGGTCGGCGCCCAACCCTATAAAGCCCTGGAAAAGCTATTGTTGTCCAACAATGTCAAAAAACGAAACCCCGTACGATGAACGATCTTGCGCAAACGGTTCGAAATGCGATCGGTGATCAAGGTTTGAACCGATTTCTTTTAAACTGGTTTAACTTTTTTAATGCTTACTGACTTGAAAATTATATGCACCACTTAAAATCAAGCCATCTGTCATCAGAACAAATTGCAAAAGGTTTGGTAAGAAACAGCAAACTTCTTATGGGGTGCTTGATTCTGGTTACGCTGGTTTTGATCATGCCTGCATCCCAAGTCCGGATAGATGCCTCCGGTGTTGCTTTCAATACTGCTGGTTCTGACGGGTACAGGGATTACCTGTCGTTTGTAGAATCTTTTGGGACTGATGATTACATACTGTTAGCAGTTAAAAACGGTCTTATTGTCACTGATCCTGAATTAAAAAAAAGAATGAATAGAGTCAATCAAGAACTGACTACCATTGATTCCATTATAAAAGTTATCGATCTTGGATCGATAGAATCATCTGATCTATTCAAACTAATCGGCACTACTAATTTTTGGGACGAAAAAACGTTTGCCAATTTCCACCATATTATTCCCGGACTAAGCCGACTGATTTCCAAAGATATGAAAACCCTTGCATTTATTGTCAAAATAGACAACGAAAAACTCAACGGATTCCAGTTGGAAAAGCAACTCAAGCGCATGAAACAAATCATTGTGAATGCTTTTCCCGAACATCCCCACTGCTATGCCGCAGGAATCCCTGTCCTGCGCGCTGCTTTTGAACGGTATAATCTGGTTAATGCCCTTGTTTTTGGAGCTCTTGGACTGTTATTTGGAACCCTAATAGCTTTTTATATTTTCAAGACCCTGTGGGCCGGTATGATGGTCATGCTGGCAAGTTTGGGTTCTCTGATATGGGCCCTGGGAATCATGGGAACTTTCGGCATTGCACTTAATCTTGCCACAGGGTTAAGTTTTGGATTTATCCTTGTTGTTTCCACAACAACGGTTTTTCATATTGTCTCAAAATATTTTCAATTACTAAAAAACTATTCAAAGGACATTGCGCTGACAAAGACGTTTGAAATTATTCTGCGCCCCTGTTTCATGTGCGCTCTGACCACTTCAGCAGGTTTTCTCAGCCTGACAATCAGCCCTGTGGAAATGGTTCGCCAGGCCGGCCTCATCATCTCCATTGGGGTGATGCTGGCTTTTTTGTTGACCTTACCGATAACATCATTCTGTTTGCCAAGATTTTTTATGTCTAATGATACGATCTCACTTAAAACAAAAGGAGATTTTCTTGAACGGCTTGTCAAAAATTATTTAGTTGCAGGCTTCAGAAAACCCGGCATATCCGTATTGACAGGAATTATATTTTTAATTGTCATGACATCAGGTATTCCTAAAATTCAAACCGTAAAGCATTTAACCAATCCCATAATTAAAAGCACCCGGGAAGCTCAAGATCTTCATTTTATTGAGCAGCATATATCTACCGGGTACTCTTTTTCAATTATCTTAAAATCGCTGGGCAACAGTTTTGATTCAAGAAAATTCTGGTATGACCTTTATCAGTTTGAAAAAAAAATTAAATCCATCCATGGCATTCAAGGAGTTGAATCGTTAACACCTCTTGTTTTCCGTCTGGCCCTTAAATTCTCCCCGGCCGGGATGATGCCGGAATTTGTTTTTCATCAGATCCTTTCCAAAAGCTCTGAAAATGATATGATACGATCCTATTTAGATCCGGTATCAAAAAAACTTAGAATAATTGTTCATATTCAAAACCATTCATCCGATCAAATAGAAACCATCCTCAAACAGGTTAGAAATGAGGCTGAACATACCTTTGCTCAAAAAGCCAAGATTACTTTATCCGGACAACTGATCCTGCTCAAATCACAAACCGCAAACCTGGTTTCATCCCAGCTAAAAACTCTTTTTCTGGCACTTTTTGTTATTACCTTGTTAATGATATTCCAACTCAAATCTTTTGTTCTTGGGTTGCTGAGTCTGATACCCAATCTGTTTCCACTCATCACAATTTTCGGAATAATGGGCTGGTTTCATATTCCTCTTGATCCATTAACCATATTTGCAGCCGTAATCTCCTTTGGGTTGTCTGTGGATGATTCCATTCATTATCTGACACAACTCCAAAGAGAAATGATTGTTTCAAAAGAGGAGAGCAATGTTCGCGAATGTTTGACAAAAGCCTACTATAAAACGTCCCGTGCTCTCGTTTCCACAACTGCTGTTCTTTTCTTATCCTCTTTAGGATTACTTTTTTCTTCGTTCCAGCATGTTTTCTCCCTGGGATTATTAATTGCCTCGGCATCCATTATTGCACTGATTGGCGATCTTATATTTATGCCTGCAGCTGTTCTGACATTCAAGCCTTTAAACAATTTACTATCGCTTAAAATGAAGAACTTTGTTGCTCTAAATAATAAAGCATGAAATAAAACCCTTCATGATGAGCCCTTTTGATGACTTTTTAAATAAAAAAAACCAATACCACTTTAATAGATCCTGGAGAATTGATGCGCCCATAGAACTGATCTGGAATGAGTTGATCAATTATAAAAAATGGCCTGCTTGGTGTGACGGGTTGGAAAGAATTGAACAGCTTGACCAATTTGACCATCTTCAGAAAGGAAACAACATCAGATCTATCTGGAAAGGGTACCTTCCCTACAGTATTTCCTTTGATGCGGTAATAAAAGATTTTATCCAATATTCGTTTTTAGCCTTCAATGTAACCGGTGATTTGTATGGAGAAGGAACCTGCTATTTTTTATCTTCTCATGACAATACCACCATTAATTTTATCTGGGATGTATCCCCTACGAAATTATGGATGAAGATGAGTTCTCCATTTGCGAGACCTGTTTTTATAGAAAATCATAACCATATACTGGAACAAGCCATCACAGGATTTGCACGGATGATTGCACAAAAATCCGGATCTGCCATACTTAATAACTGCGCAAATACATAGAACATGTGGTTTATGAAACCAACTCGATCATCAAATGGATGTCGCATGATAATGCTGTTCCCGGTGTCGGTATATATTGAACTGCAACAGCGAGCGCATTCCCCGCAGATTGTTGGAGCATAGCGAAAATCCCGCTAAACCTAAGGAAACAATCCGGCTGGCGGCAACCCTCAAGAAAACCTACGGCAAAATGTTCCTTTTCGAAGTCGCGGCTAATGTGTTAAATCGCCGCATTGCCAAGGGGACCCTGATACTCGCTTCCGATTGATACCCAAGCCGGCAAAGCCGGCCTCCGGCTCGTAGAGCCTACGCCTCGGAGAGAACCAGATTGACTATTGTTGATTGACGGAGCGGAGATCCCGATTTTTCGGGGATGATTGATGATTTGTAGAATCGCGTCGCTCTGTCATTTTTATTTGTCTGTCGCATAAATGATACGCAAGCATGATGTGATTTGGGCAAATAGGTACTAAAACTGCATTGTAACCGTTCACAGGTTCAAAAGTTCAGGGGTTAACGCTGAACCCTAAACGGGGAACGCAGAACGCTGAACGCTGAACCTGTGAACGCCTACTGCAGATTTTAAGTGACATCTTTGAGTTGTTTTTTTATACTAATTTATCTTGTCATGTAAAACTTGGTACTTTAAGCCCGGATCTTGCTCCACTGAACGAGTCAGCCTGGTGAAAAAGCCGGATTTAAGCGATGGTAAAGACATCTTTCGGAAAGGAGACACCATGAAGTCGGTCGTGGCACTGCTTATTTCAATCCTCCTCATTTTCGCTGTACCGCTTTATGCAAAAACACCGGAAGGCGATATCACCGTTGAAGCTGAAGGCTACGGAACATCCCCAAAAGCGGCCCTTCTTCAAGCTAAACGCAGCGCTGTGGAAGAAGGCATCGGAGTCGTACTCATTTCTCAAACCGAAGTAAAAAATTTCGAGGTTAAAAAAGATGTGATTCTCTCCAAAGCAGCGGGTTCGGTCAAAAAATACAGTATCCTTCAGGAAGAAAAGCAGTCGGATGGCAATTTTCATGTAAAGATACAGGCCGTCGTCTCTTTAGCAAGCATAAAATCAGACCTTACCGCTCTTAAGATCCTGCTTGAATCCATGGATAAGCCGCGCATGATGGTTGTTATCAAAGAAGCAGGCGGCAATGCTGCCGAAACCGCCATTATCGATTACCTGACTGGCAAAGAGTTTCAACTTGTTGATCCTTCGGCAGTAGCAGCGCTTATGCATAGCGAGCATGAGCTCATCAAGCGGGCAACCGAAGGCGATCCTGCGGCCGCAGCCCAAATCGGTGCATTGAACGGCGCTGAGTATTCCCTGGTCGGCAACGTCTCAAAGGGGCTTATGAAAAGCGCCCTGTTAGGCGACACCGGAATGAAGTCCGGCCAGGCAAATATTACCGTCAAGGTCGTCAACTGCTCAACAGCCGCAATTATTGCCTCTAAGTCGGCAACCAGTGCTGCCGTGCATGTCTCGGAAGAAATAGCCATGGCCCAGGCCGCGGAAAAAGCAGCCAGGAAACTGATGGACAGGGAACTTTTTGAAAAAATAGTCTCATCATTCCAAGATATGATAAATAATGGAATTAGCCTGGATGTGACGATTGAAAACGTGAAAAAATTCAAAATGCAAAAGGCACTCAGTCAAGCCATTGAAGAAATTTCAGATGTCGTTGCAGTGCGCAAACGCAGTTTTGGAGGCGGGAAGCTGCAGCTTTCGGTTCAATTTAAAGGCAACGCAGATTCTTTCAGCGAAACAATCGACGGGGCAACCGTTCAAGGTAAAAACCTGTCGGTAACGGATATAGCCGGAAGCAGAGTCATTATTCAATTGGAATAAGGCCATGATGTATCACAAAATCGGTAAAGTTTATGATGAATTGTCTGATAATAAGGAAAAAGCAAAAGAGTTCTGGCAAAAAGCCGTCTCGACTGCTCCTGATAGCGAAGCTGCGCAACTGGCCGGTGATAAATTAGCGAGTCTTAATCCGTAACTGGCTCTGTGTCCGGAGGAAACGATTTGAACTCAAAAAGCGGCAAATTAATTGTTCTCCTGATATTAACCTTTGTAAGCGGTTGCTTTGGTTTTGGCAAAAATCAGGACTACCAGCCGTTGGATGCCGGCAAACTTGAAAAACTAGTCAAAGGGCAGACAACAGCGACAGAAGTAGGCGCGCTCTTCGGGGCTCCGTCTCAAGTAGTGAAGATGTCTAATGGCAATGCCTACATCTACACTCACTCCGTAGCCAAAGGGACGGCGGTTTGGCTGCTGCTTGTGAGTTTCGGCAACTATGACAAGCAGTATGATCAGATCATTTTTTTCTTTGATAACAATGACATAATGACTCACTACGGCGCCAGTTTTGACGCTCGCGATTCATCCTATGGAAACCCGTTTTAATTTTTTTTTAAAAATTTGGCGTGCAATTTTTAAGGTACTTGTTATTTCCATGCCAATACTGATTGCAGGCCGGCTTTTAGGGGGTTGTGTTACCTACCAGGTAGTCAGAAATTTGGAAGGAACCGATGTTGTGGCACCGGGCGATGAATTTCAGGTGGGCACGACAACCCTGGAAGATACGCTTGCACTGCTTGGTGCTCCGACTACAGTGGTCGAACTCGAGGGCCAAGACCTTTTACTTTATCAGCAGATCGTGATGCGGCAAAAAAGGCTTTCTGTGGGCCTTCCTCTGCTCAACGCCTTGGGAACAAACATCAGTTTTTCAGGTTCAAGGGGCCGCGCGAACTACGACACGCTCGCACTCTTTTTCACCCCGGACAGGATTCTGCGGCAAGTTGTTTTTGAAAAAGGAACCAGTCAGCCATATAAAAAACCCACTTCCAAATAAAATCGTGTTACGATTTTATCAAACGCGGCTACGCCGCTTTGATTGGCGAAAGGTTTACCCGCCTACAGTTTGGCGGGCTAAAATTCCTATCCCCATTTGAATTCATCCCGCGCTGCCCCGGTAGGCGGGATCTACGCTTCGCTTCGACAAGCAGCGGGGAATTCAAATTTAAAGCTCGTCTATACATTAAAAGCGGTCGAAGTTCTGATAAATTGCAAAGGCCTGATCTATATGATATGCACAATTATTATAGTGCCATAAATTGATTTAAATCAGATCAACTGTGAGGTGTTAATAATATGGAGGAAATATTCGGCGAATTTGCTATTATGAAAATTGTCAGCTTGGTAGGGGTGGCATATCTTATTTATTTTTTCATTCAAGATCGTCGCAAAAAGAAATGAATGTTGAGGTAAGTCATGACGACCTGCCGGAAATGCGGTGAAAAATTTCCCCTTTTCACCATTCGTAATGCTAAACATCCAAGTCCGTTTGGAGACGGAGACTTGTGCAGGGGTGCTATCAGCCTTACGGTCTTGTCCTGGGAAAATACACAGCCAACTTGAAAAAAACCGCAACAGACCCAAAGGCAGCGGCATGGGTTGCTCTCTGCTGCCTGTTGGCTGCACAAAGAGTTAATCTCGTACGTACAATAACAGCCGCAATTGTCGGGCTGACAGAAACACAAAGCAGCTGGGAGGTGTGCAGGCAAAGGGCCGTGGAACTTGCTATAAAGGCAATGACGATGTTTTCTCCTGATTCTGACGGCCGGATTTTTATTAAGGCGCTGCTCGCTATGGCTGCGAAAATTACGGAACCCCCGCCCCGGAAAATACGGATACAACAATACGCAAGTGTAATGGGCGATACCATACTTGCGATTGAGCACCAGGCTCTTGTGCGCAGCGGAGTCTCAATTGATGATTTGAACAACTGTGTTGCCGCCCTGCCGGGACACCATTGGCTTTTGGACCCTTAGCAGAATTTCTCATTAAGCATTTAGCATAGTTGGAGTGGGGGCTGTAACGGATACATACGCTTATGCGGATAATGTTTATGGGATGTACGGGAAAGAGGTAGTGGGACCGCAGACCGGTCAATATATTGATATTTACATTTTAAAATAAAATCGTAACACAGTTTTATTTTTTAGCTTCCCCAAATGCCGTTATTTTCTCCGGTACGCATCACATCATATGTTATGATTGAGGATGCCCGATTGAAAAGATGCACGCACACCCGAGAAGCTTTCTCAATTATGATGACAAAAGAAGAAAAAGAAAAACTCGAGAACCATATCAGAGAAACGATCGAGAAATTGAAAAAAGATGTTGTATCTTTTAAACAGCTGACCCGACCGATCGCTCCTGACAATGCCATTGGTCGGCTTACCCGCATGGAAGCCATCAGCAGCAAAAGTATAAATGAAGCCGCCTTACGCAGAGCAAAACAAACCCTGTCCAAACTGGAACGTGTTTTGAGAATGGCAGATGCCCCGGATTTTGGGTTGTGCAAAACGTGTGAAGAACCCATTCCATTTGGAAGATTGATGATTGTCCCGGAAACGGATCTGTGTATTGAGTGCGCTGAGGCAGTGAGTTAAATCCTAAAGTTATTTAACTGGGTCTTTAGGGGTTGTTGTTGTCTCATCCGGACAGTCCAAATTGCTGTAGTTAACCGGGGAAATGTATTCCGATTGAATCGTTTAAGTAATAAGATTTTACGAAACTTACTAGTTAGCTTCACTCTTTGCCAAAAAAACCACTGCGGCCAGAATCATCATGCCTCCCAGGATTTTGGGCATGGTGATTGCCTCTCCCAAGACGATTATTGCCAGCGTAACGGTTACTACAGGTTCCAGGGTGGAAATCATGGAAGCATTGGCAGGGTCGATTCTTTTCAGACCGGCAAAAAATGTCGCGATGGCAAGGGCTGTTGAAACCAGGGCAATGGCAAATACTGCAACCCACCCGGTTGACGTTGCAGGAAATTTTACACCCTTGACGGCAACTATGGCGCTAAAGACAACCCCTGCTGCAAGTATTACGGTAGTTGACGCAGCAAAGGCGTCCACATTGGAGACGGCCTTGCTGCCAACGATGATGTAAATCGAATAAAGAACTGCGGCCGTAATCGCCAAGACAATTCCAAGGATCTCTCCTCCTCCGCCATCCAGTCCAACAATAAGCAGGGTTCCACCAAAGGTCAGCGAAAGTGCCGCCATTTTTAATATTGTTACCGGTTTTTTTAAAAAGATTGTCGCCAGCAAGGTAACAAAAGCCGGGTAAAGATAAAGAAGAATTGCCACTAATCCTGCCGGTGCCATTGTCAGCGCTGTGAAAAAGGCCAAAGAAAGCCCCACATAACCGAGTCCCCCCATACATAAAAGAGTAATCAGAGTGCGACCGCGGGGAAAAGCCATGCCTTTTGCTGTCATGATTGCTACCATGAATATGGCGGCAATCGTGAACCGTAGAAAAAGAACCGTAACAGGATTTGATCCGGCTTCATAGGCCAGGCGGGCAAAAATGGCCATGGTCCCGAAGGACGCAGCCGATACGGCTATCAGCAATACACCAATCAAACGATCCATGTGGTTCGGCTTTAAGGCCTGGGTTACTATTTTTAATGATTTGTCTGACAAAATATTTTTCCGTTGTCATAATTTGAAAATTGCAACAGGGTGCCTATCAGTTTGTGCGGGGATTGTAAAGGCCGATCCCAGATTGCAAAGGTGCGGGCTAAACTACTCTGTAGATTCGCGTTGCGCCCGGATAACGCTGGGAGCCTTATCGTCTTGTTCCTGATGCAGTTGCAGCAATATGATCGATGCAATGACGATGATCCCACCTGTTATCTGCAGGATATCCATAATTTCATTGAGGAAGATATATGATATTACCCCGGCCGTAATCGGTTCCAGGGTTGCTGTGATGCTGGCGCGGGTGGAGCGGATCAGGTTGATGCCTTCCAGGTAGAGACCGAAGGGGATGAGGGTTCCCATAACACCAATATACACAATCCACCCCCATTGTACCGGAGAATATGAATGCATAAAGGCTTCCAGCGGGGGATGCAGAATATTCCACACTATTGCCCCGAAAAACAAGGCATAAAAGAGAACCGTCCAGGGGTTATAGCGCCGCATGCCGTACTCACCATGGATTGCGTACCAGGCAAAGGTTATAGCCGATAAAATACCGCTGATGATGCCGACGATGTTCATGGAAAGAATTTCCAGATTGTAGGCGCCGACAACCAGATAGCAGCCAAGGGTGGCGCCGATAAGGGCCATTATGGTCGATCGGCTAAGTTTTTCACGCATAAAAACCACGGAATGCAGGGCAATGAAGCTGGGGGCCAGATACTGAAGCAGGATGGCGGCCGCCACTTTTATTTTGCTGATGGTAAACAGATACGTGAACTGGACGCCGGCCATACCCACGGTGCCGAATATGATAAAGTAGAGAATGTCGCTGCGGGAGATTTTAAGCAGGTATGAAAAGCGGATCAAAAGGACTAAAAACAAAAGCACCGTTGAAATGGTCAACCGCATCTGGACCAGTTGA
Organism: Desulfobacterales bacterium; assembly: GCA_030145595.1. Classification (GTDB taxonomy): domain Bacteria; phylum Desulfobacterota; class Desulfobacteria; order Desulfobacterales; family UBA11574; genus Desulfatibia_A. Next base: position 10,859 of record JAQYVG010000102.1, read on the forward strand.
AAGGGAGTAATACCGCTGTTAAATAAAAACTTGGCCGATGATCCTGATAATGCCCACATTAAAGCAGCCAGGACAACGTAGAAATAACCCCACCTATAATTTTTGGTAGCTTTTATTGATTGCATAATATATTCAGTAATGATTTCGTAAAAAAGATGGAAAAGAACCCTTTTTACGAATTCATCAATAAGTCATCGCATCTTTAACAAAAATTTTTAACTGATGTCAAACTTTGTTACAGAATAGAGGATAACCTTCATACAGAACTGCTTGAAGCAAGTTTGCAAATTTGAGGGTTACAACTATGAAAACATTTGAAAGTCGATTCGAAAAGGTTCATGCGTTGATCGCTGCAATTCGGGCAAATCGCCATGAACTGGTCGACGTTGCCGTGCAGGACACGGGGTTCACCTTCCGGGAATGCAATATGGAAGTGGATGGAATCCTTTTATGTTTGCAAAAACATACGTGTTGCATTTTAAAATAACTGCTGTTATGGCGTCCGGGTCCAATTAAAATTTTACTCCAATTGAACGATAAGGGCTTTAGGTAACCATTAAGGGAGGCTTAATAAAATGGCGAATATCAAGAAGATCAGGGAGCAACTGAAAGAGTTGGATTCCACCAAAATCTTTTTTACAGATCTC
>JAQYVG010000103.1 GCA_030145595.1 Desulfobacterales bacterium
GGTTGCAGAACAGCGCCCACCATCTGCATTCCCAGGGCTAAATGAGGATCAATTCAAACGCTACATCTTTGCCGCCTTTGAAAAAATTATCCAGAATCTCAGCACCTGCTTGCCGTCCTAAGACACCTTTTGCATGGAGAAATGATTTGACAACTGTCACAATACCATTTGCTTGACCTGACATCAGAAAAATATGATATCTGCATATCAATTGTTGTTGTTAAGGCTGTCGATATTGGCAAGAAATAACTAACCGGGAAACATCTGTTTCTAATGACCACCAAAGACCTGGATGACAAGCTGTTAAACCTGTTTAAAGATTGCCCGTATCAGGGCAAACGAGAAGACTGCACTTTCCTTAAGATGCGAGATATGGATATGGATGCAAGGATGGACTTTCTGAACGATATGGACGAAGACGAGAAAGTCACAAAATGGCAAAAGCATTTGGAGTGTCTCATGAACGCTTTAGCCAGGTGAGAAATATATAAATTTTATTTGAATATCCCTTTGAGCAGTTTTTCAAACTGGGGGCCCACCTGCTTTTCTATATACTTTTCGGCTTCGCGTTGGAGAAGATTTTTGACATCCACCTCAACCTTAGGATTGCTTACGTGGCCCCGCATGTTTACATCAATCGGGTTGTCATTGGCAACAATGTGCAGCCTTGCGTCGATTTGCTTGGTTTTGGTGTTCAGCTTTACGCCATCGCCGGTAACAGAGGCATGATTGGAGCGCATGGCGAGTTTTGAAACGATGTTCTCGCCATTGATGCTGCCGGCAAGATTACCTTCAAACTGCTCGCGGCTCAGATCAAAACCGGCCAACTGGTCGACCAGAATGGTCATAACGTTGGGTACAAACCGCCCGTTTGGGAGTGTTGCATCAAACTTGCCTTTGCGGGTCTTGAGATTGTAATCTAAGATGCCGGTGAGGCTCGATTCAAAAACCTGCGGGTAGATGAGCATTTTCATCATCTCCATGGTTTGCAGGTTCTTCAGATCGGCATGCAGATCGTCATTGTGCAGCTTAGCGTCAAAAGCGCCGCCAAGGGTATCAGCGTGAGCCTCGACATCGAGGTCTTTCCCCTGTTTTATTTCTCCTGTAATCCGGACAGCACCATCAAGATGCCGTTCGGTTAAAAGGTAGAGTTTGTCGAGGTCCGGAATATCTACACGGTAGTCACTGGTCAGCAGGGCCTCTTTTACATTGAACCGGGCTCTTTTTACGTTCAGGGACGCCAGCGAAGATGTAACCGAAGCGGCGGTATCTATCAGGTTTACTTTCAGAATGGATGTCGTCTCGGCATTGAAACGGATTTTGGGCACCTTCAGGTCAAATTCTCTGGCCATCGTTGTGATGTCCACCTTCCCGTTGGATAGGGTTGTGGTAATTCTGCCTGTGAGCGATTCGGCCTGGGCGTCATCTATGGTCACCCCGACATCCAGAGTACCGTCGGCATAGGAGGGCAGGGCCAGCATGGAAAACAGGCTTTTCAACTTTAAGTGTTTGATGTCGGCCTGTATGGCCTTTGGTTTGAAGTCTTGAAATTCAACATCGAAGCGGGTTTGGCCGGCGGCCTGGTCGCTTTGCCCTTTGATTCGAAGATGTTTTTTATCCCCGTTGACAGTGCCGACCAGTTCAAGCGGGCCGCGCATCTGCATACCGGTAACCGGCGTGACAAGTTCGAGCTTTGTCACCGCAAGATTATAGGCCAGGTCCATACCCAGTGTTTGCGGGGCAATGGTTCCGCTGGAACCGATCTTTGCCAGATTGGAGACAAATTTTGCGTCGTAACGGATATCTTTGCCGGCCAGAAGGGCATCAACCTTGGCTGAAAAAGAGGTTTTAGGCAACGCAATGCCGTAATGCTTTTTTATGCTCGCGATATTCACAACTCCCCGGCTAAGCTGAATATCGGCTTTGCCCTGAAGATCTTCCAGGTCGAGTGAATCAAGTTTAAGATCCAGGTCAAGCTTTCCGGAGATGAGGTTGGGCTGACCGCAGAGATAGAGCATCTTTTTAAGATCGGCTGTTTTGATTTTGGCAATAATACGTTCCGGTTTCAGTTCCTTGAGACGCAAATCGTATGTGGTGTCACTGCCGGCAACATCGGATCGGCCGGTTATAATCATATTGCTTTGGTCTTTTTTGACAATTCCGCTGGTGGCAAAAGGGCCACGCAGGGTTGCGTTGGTGATCGGTTTGAAAAGGGCCAGTTCTTTGATGTTGATGTCATAACTAACGGTTGTTTTGAGCGATTCGGGAATTACACTTCCCTTGAAAATCATGTGGGCCAGGTTCGACGCTAAAGTGGCCGTGTAGCGCATTCCCGACTTGTCCATTTTGACGACTGTTTTTACAGAAAAATGGGTTTCCGGCAGGTTAATATTGAAATCTTTTTCCATGGCCGGACGGTTCAGCCCGCCTTTGCTCAAGTGCAAATCAAGGTCGCCTGCGAGGGCCTTTAGATCAAGGCTGGTCAGGTCGGCCAGAAAGTCAAGCTGTGCGTCGGCATAGGGTTTTTGATCGACCATGTGAAGCAATGTCGCCATGGAGGCGCCTTTGATTTCCACATGCACACCGGACGGGTTGAAGTCGTCCAGAGTCACGCGATAGACGGTATCACTTTGAGCCAGGTTGCTTTTTCCCTCAATCCGAAGCGCTTTAAGGGTCCCTTGGACGATTCCGTCCGAATGCAGATGGCCCTTCAACACCTGCCGGGTGAGCGCTTGGAGGCGCTGCAAATCATCAAAGCGAATTCGATACTTAGCATCTATCGATTGGGGAAAAAGGGCGTAGCTGCCTTCGACTTCGATGCGATTTTTCTCTTCGAGCGTCAGGACCAGGGCAAATCGGCCGATGCGAAGTTTGAAATTCTCGATATTGACATTCAACTCGAGCTTTCTCTCGAGCCTGGAAGCAATCAGGGGCGCAACGAGATCGTTGCCGAATCCGGTAAACAAAAGGATATACACAGCAGCAAAAAGAGTTAGCAACAACGCGACGACGATTGCCAACCATTTCATAGGTATCTTCAATTTGAGCCTCTTTTTGAAATTATTCACCCCACCGCTCTAAAGCAAAAGGGAAATAAAGAGGTAAGGGTATATTTGAAAGGCCGGCCTCGTAAAGTGTTTATTTCTCGGAAGATTTTTGGCATTTGCAATTTTTGGGGTCAAGACACACTCTACACCTGTCGTCACTGCACAACTGGCAGTAATAGCAATCCTGGCACGGATGCTTTTTGAGGCTTTCGTGCTCTTTTTCGGGAACATAAACTTTCCCGTTTAATCCGGGTACTGCAACAAACGGCATGATTAAACTCCGGTAGTAGTTGAATCGGTTCCTGCCAATATATTTAAGATAAGCAATAAATGGGCCGGTTCAACCCCGTTGTCAATGGTGCCGATGGGTATAATCATTAAATTATCTATAGAGGCGACGATGGCGGTGCGGATATGTTTGTTCATTTCATCAAATGGGCCATACCAATTTTGAACGCCTGCATCCGGCTTGTTAGGCGAAATTGGCGATTCGTTTTCGATGTCCTTCCATTAAGGTATTGGCGGCCTGCCACCTCCTATGGCAGACGACCCCATCGTATCAGGAGAACGGGAATAATCAACGATATATTGAAACAATTGCATTGTTTTGTCCGAACTATGGGAAGTATCATGCAGCATGACATTTCAGCTCTTCCAGCTTTGACAAATCACGGGTGCCATTGTAAACCTTTTTGACTTCCTTTCGTCTAATACAGTGAACCGATTCTTTCAAGATAAGGTACGATCACACAGTGCAACCCAGAAGGTCCATGATGCCATGAAACGCAACCTGCTCATGCTGCTCTTAATTCTTTTTGGTTTGGCCGCTTCGCCGCTTATGGCCGAACAGGGAGCCGAAAACATTACCGGAAACAGTTTGCTGGGATTTACCAGCCAGGACATTCGGGAACTGGAACGGCTCAAAGATGAAGATCCGACGAAGTTTCAGGAAATTCTGACCCGGAGACGAGCAAAGATTCGGAAAAAACTGGAAGGCTTACGCTCCGGCAATCCGGACGAATTCAAGCGGGTAGTTACAGAGCAAAAAGCACGTTTAAACAATCGGTTAGACACTCTGGAGCGGAAAGACTTTCAGCGAGCGCAGAGAATCAACGACCGCCATCACGCCTTTCAGACAAAGAGGCTTGAGCGTCTAAAAGTAAGTGATCCTGAAACATTCAGCAAGACTATCAACAAGCGCCGCAGAGCTCTGGATGAGCGCTTGGGGCGGATGCAGACGCATGCCCCGGAACGTTACGAACGCATCCGGAAATGGCGGAATGACTTCGATAAAGAACGGGCCGGTAAACCAAGAGCGAAAACGACCCGGGAATTACCCCGGCACCGCCAGAACGGACCGGCAAAACCTGATCGCAGGCAGTATCGTCTCCAAAAAAAACCGGGGCAGGATCAATTCGGCGCAAGACCTGCACCCGACAGGAAGAAGGGGCCGCGGGTAAAGAATTCGACTTCCCCCCGGAAGCACGACGGTCAATTTGACAGGCGAAAACCGGCCAGGGATCAACGCAAACCTGCCGGGGTCCGGCGAAAACCGCCGCAGAGGTCCGACAAACAGCCTAAGATTCGGCACCGACCGAAGCAGCTGAAAGATTCGGGAAAGAATTCGCAAGGCCACAATAAGCGCAAGCCCAAACCACTAGACAGGGGCGGCGCCTTGTGAAAACACTGTTATTCATACTGGCAATGTGGTCTCCCCGGGGCAGAGCTGAGGATGAGAAGACGGTTGCGGGTGACGAGCTGCTGCTGATCGAGCGGATCAAGCAGGGAGACGAGCAGGCGTTTATGGTGCTTGTAGACCGGTATAAGCACAAAGCCTATCGGATTGCCTACCGCTTTACGGACAACGCCGAGGATGCCGAGGACCTATCTCAGGAAGCCTTTTTAAAGTTGTACCGGGCGATTGGCAGCTTCAAGGGAGAATCCGGTTTTTACACGTGGTTTTATCGCATATTGGTCAACGTGTGTATCGACTATACCCGCAAACATAAAAAGACGGCAGGCGCAGATTTGCGGTCCCGTGAGCGATACGGCAACGGTGAACTCACCCCGGAGGATTGCGAGGATCATCGCGCGGATGCCGATCCGGCAGCCGCGGTCTTTAACCTCGAACTGAGTGAAAAAGTGGCAGAGGAAATCGCAGCTTTGCCGGATCGGCAACAGCAGGTCTTTATTCTTCGCCATTATGAAGGGTTCCGTTTGCGGGAGATCGCGGAAATGATCAATTGCGCCGAAGGCACGGTAAAAGCCCATTTGTTCAGGGCCGTTTGCACTCTCAAAGAGCGTCTGAGCCCTTACGTGTTCGGTAATGAAGGAAGGTGACAACATGAAAAACTGCCGCAGCTATCAGGAGAATCTGGCATTGTATGCTTACGGGGAGCTCTCCGGCCGGGATAAAGCCGAACTGGAACATCACCTGGTCGAATGCGACGGATGCCGGCAAGAGCTGGAGACACTTGAGCGCATCCTGGGTGTCGTCAGCAGCAAGACCGTGCCTGAACGATCGCCGGCGTTCTGGAGTGCCTACAACGCGAAACTTCAGGCGCGGCTCAAAGCAGAACAGCGGGCAGCGGCACCGCGGCGTATGTCCATACAGGATCGGCTGAAGACCCTGGTGGCTGATATCGGGCGGACCTTCAGGGTGCGGCCGGTTCCGGCCTACGCCTTCATCGCCATTTTACTTCTGGCCGGATTTTTCGTAGTTACCCGAATCCATTCCCCCGACCCGTCAAGAATTGCAATGGTCCCGGACCAGACCATCCAAAAGGTACCGCACGAAACACCGGCGCCCCCTGATGCGGACGGAATTCGCAAACCGGATACCAAAGTGCCGTCCACTGAAACGGTGATGAGTGTTGAACTGGCAGATGCACTTGTCTTGCAGGAGCTGGCGCTGTTGGCCGAACTAGGTGAAGATCTGGTTCTTTTACAGACTGACCAAGAAATCACCAGAGAAATTCAAATGCTTGCGGATGTCGTGCCGAGTTAAATCAAATTTTTCACGAAAAACACCAAACCAAGGGCTTGCATCGCGACCTTCCCCCTTTGCGTCACCCGACAAAACCCGCTAATCTTTTAAAAATCATCCCGGCGCTACCCCGGTTTTCTCACGGGACTGCCGGGAGCTTCCATTTGCATATGAAAAGGCCGGTCTCTTTTTTTTGCGCTTTTGGTAAACCTTTTGCCTCCCCTTTCGTCTAATCAGCCAGTGATCGGAAATTCGGATCAAAACTCATAACGACATTCATTAGGAGGTAGCAAAATGCAAAACACATTCAAAGACAAAATTCAAAACGGTAAAGTCGCGAAGATCGGCACCCGCACATGGACATCTGTCAAAAAGATCCTTGTATTACCCATGGCGGCCGGCATCGTCATCGGTTTTAACGGGGCGGCTCTGTCCCAGGAAGAAACCAAAGGGGTGACACCTGATGCATCCAATTTGGCTGCTGAGAACTACATTGTTGACAAAAACAAGGATGGCCAAGTCGACCGACATGAACGGCAGGCTGCCAGACAAGGCCGTGACACGGCAGAGGATTTTCAGGCTCGTCAAGAAGATGGGAGGGATCGCCGGGAAGACCGGTGGGATCGTCGCGAGGATGTGCGCGATCGCCGGGAAGATATCCGGGATGCCCGTGACGATAAGCTAAAAGCAGAGCGGCTCGAAAATCTGCAAACCAAAAAGGAGAATGCATCAACCCCCCAGGAAAAAAAGCGTCTTCAACAGCAAATTACCCGTCTCAAGGATAATATCCGTAGAGACAGACAGGAAGATGTTCGTGACCGCAGAGAGGATCGGAGCGACCGGCGTGAAGATGTTCGTGACCGTCGGGAAGACCGACAGGACCGCGGAGAAGATGTGCGGGATCGCCGAGAAAATCGACAGCAGAGTAGAGAAGGCGTGCAGGATCGCCGGGAAGAACGACAGCAGAGTAGAAAAGGCGTGCGGGATCGCCGAGAAGACCGCAGAGACCGTCGCGGGGAATACGGAGAAAAGGGGCAGTACCGGCAGCAAAGCAGGGCACAGAGCGGTGTTGACCGGAATCGGGGAGCACAAAAACAGAATCATTACCGAGGCCAACCAGGTAATCGTTCGAACCGGCGGCATGGCGACGCTTTCCAGGGGGCACATAGCAATCGGGGCAGATCCAAAGGATATGGGCATCCCAGATTATAATCCGAAGGCAACCACATGATTTGCGAGGTGTGCCTTGTGCAGCAGTGGGTGGCCGGAGAAACGACCCGGCCGGCACCTGCGCGAGGCCACCTCACCGAAGCAGGGCATACAGAGCAATGGGCAACCCCCATTCACGATACCGATAATTCTTAAGATCTTCTGTTATTTAACACAAAAAGTGTCTTTTTTTCTGCCGGCCCCCGAGTATTTCTCGGGGGCCTTTTTTCTATAGCAGTTGTTTTTTTATCCATATCGAACAAGAACTGCTTTACCCTGGAAACATCAATAACAACGATAAGGGTTCTTCGTGTGGGTAGGTCTCTACGGATTAGGCGTGAATTTTCTTTAAGAGCCACGCCATGTTTTCGCCAAGCCCGTTCATGGTGCTAACGCCTTCGTCGTCTTTTTCCACCTCGCCCTTGTCCAGGCCAAAACCCATATTCCAATAAATGGAACCGGGGACAATCATCTGCCCGATGAAAAAGAAATGGTTGATGGAATTGAATACATGGACGGCGCCTGCACGGCGCACGGCAACAACCGCAGCACCGACCTTGCGCTTAAACATCCTGTCGTTGGCGATGCTGGTCATGCCGGACCTGTCAATTAAGGCCTTCATTTCTGTTGAAACGTTAGCGAAATAGGTGGGAGAGCCAAGGATAATGCCATCGGCTGCGATCATTTTTTCGATGCATTCATTTAAGACGTCATTGGTCACGGAACATCGTTGGTCTTTATTTTCCCAGCACTTCATGCAAGCGATACATCCTCGTATTTTTTTGCCGGCAAGCTGCACCAACTCGGTTTCTATTCCTTCTTGCTCAAGTTCTCGCAAAACATAGTTGATAAGAATGGCAGTATTGCCATTTTTCCGGGCACTTCCGCTAAAAGCTACGACTTTCATGGATTGGTCCTCCTTGATAATGACTAAGGTTTATAGAACGTTTCACCTTTTGATCGGTTTCATCTGCCGTTGGCATTACTATAAAAGAATCATGCCAAACAGACAAGCTCAAACAACTAAAATTTTTGGGCATGGAAACACCCGGGGCGACCCTGGTTGCTTTCATGTGAGTTTTAAAGGGGTTGTGGAGACTACAAGTAGAGAGTTTGATTTGATGAACCCAAATCAGAGGCCCAAAAACAGGTCGACGCTTTAAACATCAGCATTAAGCTCTGTCAAGTACTTCAGCCATATGATCTTTGTAGATTTGATAATATAAAAACACTTTTTTAATATAGTGTTTGGTAGCCTTAAAAGGCGGAACTCCCTTATAAAGCCTGACTTTTCTGCTGCCGGCATTGTAAGCTGCCAGCGCCAGCTTAACGTCTCCGTCAAACCGAAAAACAAGTTGCTTAAAATATCTGACGCCACCGTCAAGATTTTGCTCCGGGTTGAAACTATCTTTTACGCCGAGGTCGGCGGCAGTGGCGGGCATCAATTGCATAAGGCCCCTGGCGCCTTTTTTGGAAACCGCTCTGGGATTATATGCAGATTCCGCCATAATAATAGCATTTACAAGGGCGGGGTCCATCTTATAGCGATTGGCCGTTTGCAGTATAATCGGATGTAATAAATGTTCCCCTTTCTTGCCGAAAACGGACATAGGCTTGTATTCCGGCTGGGTTTTAGCAAGGTTTTTTGCTGCAGATGGCGGGGGGTTGATCTTAATTGTCACCTTTTTTGCCTTTGCTGTGGGGATATTTGCATGTTGCTCATTGAGGGCCAGGATTGATACACAAACAATCAAACCAAAAAGAAATAAGCAATCTGCCAATTTCTTTAAAAACGGGTTTCCGGGTAACTCTGAGTCCATATTATACCTTCCTTGGTGAAATCCTTGTTTTGCTACATCCTAACCGGACGAACCCCGCCCCGCATCACACCGCCCCGCCCCGCAAGCGGGATCTTCGACAAGCGGAACAGGTGCAACTTAAATCCCGTCTTCAGAGAAGCTGAAACCGGGAACCAGACAACATTTTCCAAACAGGAAGCTAACGTAATCAGTTTCTGACAAAAAGCAAGCATGATTTTTGGGGGTATATTTGGAGGTATATAATGGGTATAAGCCTTACCCTTTCTTTGGCCTAGACTGAACGTTCAAATAATTACAGGGCCATATTAAACAAATTGTTTTCAGCCCCTGCATAGCACTTAAAGCATTACAAATTCCAATCTGTTGGGTGGGTTTGCATGTAAAAAGACGTGTTCTTGCTGAAAAACTTTTTTGAAAAAGACAGCAAATGAGCGCTTTTATTAGCTTTTGCGAGAAATGCCTTTTTGTTCAAAACTCGCCGTTCCACTAAAACCGCTTGATATGCTTGGCAAAAAAATACGTTTGAAAAAGATCGTGGTTTTAATTGTTTAGCAACCGCTGCCAATAAATTGCCTGACAAATCAAACATATACAAAATGTTAATAACGCGCCGAAAGCTCCTGGCTAAACCGGCTATATTAGACTTGACGCAACCGCGCCATGCTCATAAGTAAACATTACCCCTTATGTTTTTTTTGCAAAACTTGATGAGGTTTGCAATAAAATGGGTTTTTAAGCATATTTCATCTTGGTTTTAATGTGCGTCGTATTTTAATTAAATCAGTGAAGGCATGCACCGAATATTAGTAATCGATGACGAAAAAGCGATTCTGGATGTGGTTCAGATTGCATTGACCAGGGCCGGCTTTGGAGTTGAAACTGCCGCAGACGGACACAAAGGCATCCAAAAGTTTGACGAAGGTCATTTTGATGTAGTTATTACTGATATGCTAATGCCGGGTGTCAATGGCCAAGGTGTTGTTCAACACATCCGCAATTCCGCAAGATCATCTACCCCCATCATTGGTTTTTCCGGTACACCCTGGTTCCTTAGCTCTAGCGATTTTGATGTTGTTCTCACAAAACCTTTCCCGCTCAAAGACCTGGTGGAGGCTACCCAGGATCTTTCCGCAAAACCCTTAAAAGCCAATATCCGTCAATAATTCCCTCCTTTTTCGAGACTTTTGAAAGCAGAAATTGGGCGAAAGGGGACGTTTTGCAAAGGTCTCTTTTCCTGTTGTCTGATAAGCTGGCACCGGACACCTGCTGCAGCACGGCGGAAAGCTCGGTTATTCCGGGGTGCTGGACAAGAAATGGTGTTTGTTTTCCCGCACAGCAGATGCTAATCTTATAGCCGCATAAAAGTCTCTCGTCGTGACACATTGACAGTGGAAATAATCAAACATGAAACTTCGTGTAATTCTACTTTTATTATCTTTACTTGCTTTTCTGTCTGCTGCTACAGGGGGATATCTTTATACTATTCATCTTTGCAAAAATCTGCTTTTCAAGAGGCGGAAAGGCAGGCGATCATGCATGCAGAGAGGATAAAGAAAAATCTGGCCTCATTTCTTTCGGCAAAGATAAGGCCGGCGAAAGCCCTGGCCGGTATGCGTGAGCGCGCCGGCCTGGTCGGTGGTGTTCTTGAAGTTCAATCCCAGCCGGGCAAGGGTACCCGGGTAAACTTCATCGTCCCTGTTGATGGACAAGCCGGGGTTGTACAATGATAAAAGTGCTGCTGGTAGATGATCACAGCATAGTGCGAGCCGGGCTGCGCCGGATTGTGGAAGACAGCACCGGCATGGAAGTAGTTGCGGAAGCCGCGGATGGGAAAGAGGCCATCCGGCAGGCCCGCAAGCAAGCCCCCGATGGGGTACAAGACATTGTTTAACAGACAAAAAACATCTTTTTTGCGGCCCGCTTATCGCGGGGCGTTGTATAAAATCGCCGTGCGATTTTATTGTTTGTAGGAAAAAATCTGCCAACAAAATACAAATCTGTCTGATTGACAACTTTCTTTGCGCCTGTTAAGCGTAGTATAATTATCCTGCACATTCCATAAAACCAAATGACTGACCGAAACCTTTTAAACAGGCAACCGCAACCATTAACAATTAAACAAGGAGGAAAAGATGAAAAGATTCTTTTATGTTGCGTGCATTGTAGTTTTGTGTTTGCTGCTGGTAGTTCCGGCTGCCACGGCCAAGAAAAAACCCTTTAAAATCCGCTTTTCTCATGTTGTATCGGTAAACACCCCCAAGGGCTGGGCTGCCAATGAGTTTGCCGCGCGTGTTAATGAGACCCTGAAGGGCAAGGTAAAGGTTGTGGTGTTCCCTAATGCCCAACTTTACGGCG
>JAQYVG010000104.1 GCA_030145595.1 Desulfobacterales bacterium
TTTTTGGGCAAATACATGCATATGGGCGCATGCGCACACAATATACATTTAAAAGGAGGGCTTAAAATGAAAACCAACAACGACAAAGAAAAAATCCGGCAGGCGGTTCGCGAAAGCTATGGTAAAGTAGCCAATGCCGGCGCAATCACTTTGCAACCCAACCAGCCGGCAGCCTGCTGCAGTCCTGCAGACATTTCCGCCGAAACCAGCACGGCGGCACCCTGCGGCTGCGGGGAACCGGATTTCACACCGGAGCAAATGTCCGCGGCCATGGGTTATACCAAAGAAAATTTGGCCGGCGTCCCGGAAGGTGCCAACCTGGGGCTTGGTTGCGGCAACCCGGTGGTTCTGGCTTCCCTTAAACCCGGTGAAACGGTGATCGACCTGGGAAGCGGCGGCGGTTTCGACTGCTTTTTAGCGTCTGAAAAAGTGGGCGCCACTGGAAAAATCATCGGTGTGGACATGACAGCGGAAATGATCACCAAAGCCAGAAACAACGCTGAAAAAATGGGGACGGAGAATGTTGAGTTCAGATTGGGAGAAATCGAACATCTGCCCGTTGCCGATAACAGCGCTGATGTGATCATGTCCAACTGTGTAATTAACCTTTCACCTTATAAGCAGCAAGTCTACAGTGATGCCTTTCGGATACTCAAGCCCGGTGGGCGCTTGGCCATATCGGATATTGTAGCTACAACCCCTCTTCCCGAAGAAATGCAGAAAGACCTGGCGCTGGTATCCGCCTGCGTCGGCGGAGCTGCTACAATTGACGATACCAAAAAAATGCTTAAAGATGCCGGGTTTGAGAACATCAAAATCGAACCCAAGGATGAAAGCAGGGACCTTATTAGCATGTGGGCTCCGGGGCATAATGCCGGGGACTTTATTGTTTCGGCTTATATTGAGGCCCAAAAGCCTTTTCCGAATATTTCATGATTATAATTATTGCAATATCGTGTATCTTTTTTTAAAAGACTACGTCTTAAATAAATGGTAACCGTTCAGGGTTCAGAAGTTCAGAGGTTCAGAGGTTGATCCATCCATGGTATTAACCCAACAAATCAATGGTTAAAGAAAAAAGCGCGAAGCGCTTAACCCTGAACGGGGAACTCTGAACCTGTGAACGCTTACAATAATTGATAGGGGTAAATAGAGATGGGCAAACTTGAGAAAATGTTCGGACAGATAGTAGTTAAGCAGCGCTGGTGGATCATTGTCACTACTGTCCTGATTGTGGCGGCTGCGGCCTCCGGGATACGGCATTTGACGTTCAATAATGATACGCGTGTTTTTTTCAGCGAAAAAAACCCTCAGCTACAGGCCCTGGAGGCTCTGGAAAACACTTACAATAAAACTAACAACGTTCTCTTCGCCATTGCTCCCAAGAACAGCGATGTTTTCACACGCGAAACCCTTGCAGCGGTGGAGGAGTTGACCGAGCTTTTATGGCAAATGCCTTATTCCAGCCGGGTGAATTCTATCACTAATTTTCAGCATACCCGGGCCCAAGAAGACGACCTGATCGTCGAAGATCTGGTACAGGGCGCCGGCAATCTGTCAGATGATGATCTTTTGCGAATTAAACGCATCGCTCTTTCCGAGCCTCTGCTAGTGAACAGACTACTCTCGCCTGCCGGGCATGTTACCGGTGTTAGCGTCATCATTCTCGCGCCTGGTAAATCTTTAAATGAAACACCGAAGGTAGCCGCGTTTGCCCGCAAAATTGCGGACGATTTCCGCAAGAAGCATCCCGGCATCAAGTTGTACCTTACCGGCGGGGTCATGATGGACAATGCTTTTGGCGAGGCCGGCCTGAAAGACATGACCACCCTGGTTCCGTTGATGTTGCTTACCCTGGTCGTCATCGTCGGGCTTTCCCTGCGTTCTTTTGCCGGAACTTTTGCTACGCTCATCATTATTCTGATTTCTATGGTTACCGGAATGGGGATGGCCGGTTGGTTGCGCATTATGATAACCGCTGCATCTTCCAGCGCTCCCACAATTATCCTCACCCTGGCCGTAGCCGACAGCGTACATGTCCTGGCAACGATATTCCAGCAGATACGTCAGGGCAATTCGAAACATGAGGCCATCGCGGAATCCGTACGGATCAACCTCCAGCCGGTATTTTTAACCAGCATCACTACGGTCATCGGCTTTCTGACCATGAATTTTTCCGATGCTCCTCCTTTCCGTGACCTGGGAAACATTGTAGCCATGGGAGTTTCGGCGGCTTTTGTATACTCGGTTTTTTTCCTGCCGGCTCTGATGGCTGTTATTCCAGTGCGGGTAAAACCAAAGCCGGATGAGGCTGTTTGTGCCGGCTGCGACCGGTTGGCGAGTTTCGTGATCAACCGGCGTAAAGTCGTATTCTGGGGATCGCTGGTTGTCATTGTAGCACTGACCGCCGGGATGCTGCGAATTGAACTCAACGACAACTGGATCAAATACTTTGATAAAAGTTACGACATTCGCCGGGCCGCCGATTTTACCGAGGAAAACCTGACAGGGTATCACATCATCGAATATTCTTTGGAATCCGGCGAGACCGGCGGCATCAACAACCCCGATTTTCTGACAATAGTGGATAAGTTTGCCGGCTGGTATCGACAGCAGCCTAAAGTTGTCAACGTAAATACGATCACCGACACCATGAAGCGTCTTAACAAAAACATGCATGCGGATGATGAATCCTATTATCGAATCCCTCAAGAACGTAATCTGGCAGCGCAGTATCTGCTTCTGTATGAGATGTCGCTCCCCTTTGGCCTTGATCTCAACAACCAGATCAACGTCGACAAATCGGCGACCCGCATGATTGTGACTTTAAAAGATACGACCACCACAGAGCTGCGTGCAACGGATGAAAAAGCGCGCACCTGGCTGCAGGCCAACGCACCGCAGAGCATGTTCACCTATGGCTCCGGCCTGTCGGTTATCTGGGCACATTTATCCGAACGCAATATTAAAAGTATGCTGGGAGCATCCTTGGTAGCTTTGGTGTTGATTTCAGCCATCCTGTCATTGGCGCTGCGCAGTTTTAAGTTAGGTCTTCTCAGCCTGATCCCCAACCTGGCCCCGGCCTTGATGGCCTATGGGATATGGGGCCTGACGGTGGGACAGGTCGGGCTGGGCCTTTCGGTCATCGCGGCCATGACCCTCGGCATCGTTGTGGATGATACCGTGCACTTTATGAGCAAGTATCTTCGCGCCCGGCGCGAACACGATCTGGATCCGGCCGGGGCTGTCCGCTATTCTTTTAATACCGTGGGCACGGCCATGTGGATTACAACCCTGGCCCTGGTGGCCGGTTTTATGGTTCTCGCCCTTTCCGGCTATAATATGAATGCCGACATGGGACTGCTGTCGGCTATAACCATTTCACTGGCATTAATTTTGGACTTTATGTTCTTGCCGACCTTACTTATGAAAGTTGAAGGAAAAAGATATGAAACATTCGATAACAAGACTGACGCAACTGCTATTGACCGGCATGATTCTGTTTTCGCTCCTGTTTCCGCCGGCAGCAGCAGCGACTCCTGAAGAAAAAGGCCTTGCCATCGCCCGGGAAGCAGACCTGCGCGATGAAGGTTTTAAAGACTTTACCGCCGATCTGCTTATGATCCTTAAAAATAAACACGGACAGAAGAGCGTTCGCAAGATTCGCGTCCGCGCCCTGGAAGTAGCAGACGACGGCGATAAAAGCCTGAACATTTTCGACAACCCCAGAGACGTTAAAGGCACGGCTTTTCTGACTTTCAGCCACAAGCAGGGCGACGATGATCAGTGGCTCTATCTGCCGGCATTAAAACGGGTCAAAAGGATCAGCTCCCGCAACAAGGCGGGCTCCTTCATGGGCAGCGAGTTCGCCTATGAGGACATCTCCAGCCAGGAAGTGGAGAAATACACCTACAAATGGATCCGCGATGATATATACGACGGCCGGGAATGTTTCGTGGTGGAACGTTACCCGGTAGACAAAAAGAATTCGGGCTACACCCGGCAGGTGTCCTGGATCGACAAGGGTGAATACCGCCTGTGGAAAGTCGAGTATTACGACCGTAAAAACTCGCTTTTAAAGACCCTAACCGTAAAAGAGTACCAACAGTATTTGGACAAATACTGGCGGCCGGACCAGATGTACATGGTCAACCATCAAAACGGCAAAAGTACGGACCTGGTCTGGTCCAAATACAAATTTCAGGTCGGACTTAAGGTCAGAGATTTCAACAAGAATAGTCTCAAACGTGCAAGATAATAAAAATACTCTTTCACCGCAAAGACGCAAAGAACGCAGAGATACTGTTGTCATTTTGCTAAGAACAATGCGGTTATTAAAATTAGTACCATGTCTGAAAAGAAGATATGACGTATAGTTTCTTTTTCCCGCTTTAAGCGGGACTGAGTGTCTTTCCATCGCCGTCCTCTCAACGGCGATGGAAAAAAATATTCATCTCTGCGGTCTCTGCGCCTTGAGTGGAGCGGGCGGTGAAATACCTTTATTGTCTCGCATAACAAAGTGGATCCATCAGCTTATCTGATTGTTTGAGCTACTAATTAATAGAATACCTATACATTAGGCACTTTAACTTAAAATGGGAAAAAAAATTGTATTTGTGGCCGCGCTAACACTGATCCTGGGTATGGTATTCGGGTCTCGGGCCTCAGCAAATGAAGTTTCGGGCTATGTGGCGGTCCAGGGCCGGTTTTTCCCGCACCCTCCCTTAGACTCCGAGCAAGAGAGCAAGGACGGTTCGATTGCCGCCCAGCCGGAGTATTACCATGAATGGGAAAACGGCTCCAGCTTCACCTTTGTACCTTTTGCAAGGCTTGACAGCGCCGATTCGGAGCGTACTCATTTCGACATTCGCGAGTTGAACTATCTGTACCTGGCCGATGCGTGGGAGCTGCGCGTCGGCATCGGCAAAGTGTTCTGGGGGACAACGGAGTTTGTCCACCTGGTGGACATCATCAACCAGACCGATGGGGTGGAAGCGGCTGACGGTGAGGAAAAGCTGGGACAGCCCATGGTCCATCTTTCCATTCCCAGAGATTGGGGTGTTTTGGACCTGTTCGTACTGCCTTATTTCCGGGAGAGAACTTTTCCGGGCCGCAACGGCCGCCCGCGCCTTGCAGCAGTGGTGGATACCGACAACGCCAGGTATGAAAGCAGTGACGCAGAGCATCATACAGATTTCGCGGCAAGATACAGCCACACCATAGGCGACTGGGATTTCGGCATCTATAATTTTAACGGCACCGGACGCGAGCCCACCCTGATTCCGAGCCTCGACAGTGCCGGCCGACCGGCTCTTATCCCTTTTTATGAACAGATCAATCAGACCGGCCTGGACCTGCAGCTGGTGGCGGGCCAGTGGCTGTGGAAGCTGGAAGCGATCTACCGCACCGGCCAGATCGAGGATTTTTTTGCCGGCACCGGAGGATTTGAGTACACCCTCGTGGGAATTGCTGAAACCAGTATGGATTTAGGCGTAATTGTAGAGGGAGCATACGATGAACGCGGCAGCCGGGCCACTACCTATTTTGAAAACGACGTTATGTTCGGTCTGCGCCTGACCTTAAACGACGCTGCCAGCTCAGAGCTTTTGGCAGGATTCAGCCGGGACCTTGAAGGCTCTTCCAGTGCTCTAAGCCTTGAGGCCAGCCGTCGTTTCGGCGACAACTGGCTGCTTTCCCTAGAAGTCCGGACCTTTCTTGATCTGCCTGAAGACGACCTTTTCTACAGCCTGCGAGACGACGGCTTCATTCAGCTGGAGCTCGCCTATTATTTTTAACCTTAAAACCTGCACAAACTGTTCTCTAACAAAATATTCATTTTAACAGAGTTCTGTTGAAAAAATTAAGCTGCAATGATATTAAATAGTTAATTTAGGAATCGGGGAGTTTTTATTACAGAGTATTATCTGTCAGCGGAATGGATGATCTTTTTTTAAAGCGTGCAATACAATGTTTAAATTCTTTAAAAATCTACAATTTAATCTGGTGCCAAAGCTGATACTCTCCGTGGGACTGACGTTGCTATTGAGCATATCGATCTGGGCCTACTTCAACATTAAGTATCAGAAGAATAAAGCCATGCAGGATATCGTGGCCGGAAACGACAGGTTAAGCAATACCATTTTATTAGGCACTCGTTATGCCATGATGCTTAATTCAAGAGATGATATCAACCAAATCATCCAAAATATCGGCAAGCAGAAAGAAATCGAAAATATTCGTATTTACAATCAAAAAGGGCAGATTAAGTTTTCCAACCAATCTTTGGAAGTCGACCGTTTCATCGACATCAAATCCGCGGCCTGTAGTATCTGCCACCAATCCGATCCCGCTCTGCCTGTCCTCAGCCTGGAGCAAAAGACACGTATTTTTAACGCTCCAAAGGGCCACCGCCTGCTGGGGATCATCAACCCCATTGAATATACCACCAACTGTTCGGTTGGTGCCTGCCATATGCACCCTAAGGAGAAAAAGATTCTAGGGACCCTTGAATTGGTAATTTCTTTAGAACAAACAGATAACGAAATATCAGCTTTTGAAAACGGTATTATCGTCCTGGCCGCTTTTGTTTTCCTGGGGACATCCGCTATTATTCTTCTCTTTTTGTTAAAATTTGTAAATCGGCCTATAAATAAACTGATCGATACCACTAATCTCATCAGCAAAGGTGAAACTTTTCACGATATAGATATCGACCACAACGATGAAATGGGTCAGTTGTTTAGAGCCATTAACCGCATGGGCAAAGAAATCAGTAAAAAACAGGCGGAGCTAAAAAAGCAAAGGGATGAATACCAGGATCTTTTCGAGCTTGTTCCGTGTCTGATTTCGATTCAGGATCGTAACTACAAGCTCATCAGCTACAATCAAGATTTTGCCGAAGCGTTTGACCCCACCCCCGGAGATTACTGCTATTCTGTTTATAAGGGTCGTAATGAAAAATGCGAAGTCTGCCCGGTTGAAAGAACTTTTGAAGACGGCAAGCCCCATCATGGTGAAGAGACCAGACTAACAAAAGACGGTACGGAAACCTACTGGCTTGCCAGAACTTCTCCCATCCGCAACGCCGAGGGTGAAATCACTGCCGTCATGGAGATATGCCTTGATATCACTCGCATGAAGCAGTTAGAAGAGCGGTTGGAAAAATCAGAATCAAAATATTACGCCATTTTCAACCATATCCCCAACGCTGTTTTTGTATTGGACATGGATACACACGAGATACTCGACTGCAATGAAAGCGTGAAGGCTGTTTACGGGTATACCAAGGATGAGATTATAAAAAAATCCTTTCTGGATCTGTTCATCGATCAAGAAAAGAGTTATTATGCATTCAAAATAATGACTTCGGCTTACATAAAAGAGGCCAAACACATAACAAAGGATGGTGAAATATTTCCTGTCGCTATCAGGGTTTCTCCTTCAGAATATCCGGGTCAAAAAGTGCTGCTTGTTACCACCAGCGATATCACAAAACGGCTTGAGGCCGAGCAACAGTTAATGCATGCCGGCAAGATGGCAACCCTGGGCGAGATGGCTACGGGCGTTGCTCATGAACTCAATCAGCCGCTGCAGGTCATCAAAACCGCAAGCAGCTACTGCATGAAAAAACTAAACGAAAATAAGTATATCGTTAATGAAATCCTTTATGACATGTTGGAAAAAATCGACAGAAATGTGAATCGTTCCACTAAAATTATCTATCATATGAGGGAGTTCGCCCGCAAATCGGACACAGTTTTAGCCCCGGTGCAGGTCAACGATGTGCTGGAAAAAGCTTTTGAAAATTTCAACCAGCAGTTCAAGCTGATAGGAATCGAGGTGGCCTGGAATATTGAGAACGACCTGCCCATGATCATGGCAGATCCTGACAGGCTGGAGCAGATCTTCACAAATTTGTTTTTAAATGCTAAAGATGCCATTGAAAAAAAATGGGAGCATCAGGAGCATGCCGAGGACGGCAAAAAAATTAAGCTTAAAACAAAATTTATGAAAAATAAGGTGCTTGTCGAATTCTGTGATACCGGCACAGGGATTCCCGCAGAGATTGCAGACAAGATATTCGAACCTTTTTTTACGACCAAGGAGGTCGGAAAAGGTACGGGGCTGGGCCTTTCCATCAGTTATGGTATTGTCAAGGAATGCGGCGGAGACATACAGATGACGTCCAATAAAGACGAAGGGGCCTGTTTTAGCATAACATTTCCCATACAGGATATTGAGTGATGAAAAAAACAATTTTACTGGTGGATGATGAAAAGGATATCCGTGAAGTTCTGAGTATATCTTTAGCTGATATCGGATATGAAGTGTACACGGCGGCAAACGGAGAGGAAGCCTTACGTGTTTTCCAAAAGTTCAAACCTGCTATTGTGCTCGTCGATATCAAAATTCCGGGCATGGACGGCATTGAACTTCTGCGCAAGATAAAGCACATAAATCCCGATACGGAAGTCATCATGATTACCGGCCACGGGGAGATGGACTTGGCCATAAAAAGCCTCAAGCATGAAGCAACCGATTTTCTCACAAAGCCGATCAATGATGATACCTTGCAAATAGCTCTGGAAAGGGCTTATGCAAGAATCTCCATGCGGAAAGAATTAATGGATTCCAACAAAAGCTGGGCGATGTATGATGTGCTTATCAATGAACTCATTCAGGAAGACGTTATGGTAATCGGGCTTGGTCACCAAATCCTGGATATCAATGACACCTTGTTGAAAAAAATGGGTCTAAAGCGGGAGGAAGCCGTTGGCCGACTTTGCTATGAGATTATATACAATCAGGATGCTCCATGCTTCGGTGAAAATTATTACTGCCCGATAAAACATATTCACGAAACTAAGCAACCTGCCCAAGTAACCCACATTCGCCGCGACAAGGACCATAAAGATCGTTATTATTCAGTCTCTTTTTATCCTCTCTTCATAGAAGGTGAAGTGGTCGGGGCCTTTGAGCTATCCAAAGACATCACGGAGGATATTAAATTTCAGAAGATTATGATGCAGCAGGATAAACTGGCATCCATCGGCCGTTTATCCGCCGGAGTTGCCCACGAAATCAACAACCCTTTGACCACTATTTTAACATCGGCAATGTTAATCCAGGAGGACATCGACCCGGATAACCTAATCTATCAGGAGCTGGAAACTATCGCCAATGAAACGCTGCGCTGCCGCAAGATCGTGGCCAGTCTGCTCGATTTTGCACGCCAGACAAAACCGGCCTTAAAGCTTTACAACATCAACGATATAATTATTGCATCTATCGCCTTGACCAGAAAACAGGCGGCGTTTGATGATGTTACGATAACACATGATCTTGCAGAGGGAATCACAGACGTGCATGTGGATAAAGACCAGATACAACAGGCTATGATTAATCTGATCCAAAATGCCGTCGAAGCAACGGATTCCGGCGGCATCGTTTCGGTTTTCACTAAGCCGGTTGATCAAACCAGTCTGCCCTGGTACTATAAAAAACATTTTCCGCCTGATGAAGCAGTTGAAATTACAATAAAAGATACCGGAACCGGGATTACCGCAGATATTATGGATAATATCTTTGACCCTTTCTTTACCACCAAGGAAAGCGGAACCGGGCTAGGATTGGCCATTACCCACGGCATCATTGAACGGCACGCGGGGTACATAGGCGTGCAGAGTGAGCAGGGCCAAGGAACAACTTTCACAATCAGACTGCCCGTGGACAAAGGAGACCAAGATGGCCCGTGATGATCCCCTTATCCTTGTCGTTGATGATGAACTGCCTATCTGCCGGAACTGCGTTAAAATATTGTCTAAAATGGACTATGAGGTTCAATATGCCCTGAGCGGATACGAAGCCCTGAAGATGATGGAGGAGAAGCGGTTTGATGTCGTCATAACCGACTTGAAAATGAGTACCTTAGGCGGGATGGAAGTTCTGCGCCGGGTGAAAGAAACCTATCCTGAAACCATGGTTATCGTGATTACCGGGTATGCCAGCGTCTCTTCAGCCGTCGAGGTGATGAAGATGGGGGCCTATGATTACCTTGCGAAACCATTTACCCCCCACGAACTCCGCAGCACCGTGAGTCAAGCCCTCACCAAAAGAGAATTGATCCTGCAGAACATTAAGCTCAAGCATAAAATAAAAGGCAAAACTTCATTTTCCCACCAACTAATCGGCAGCAGTCCGAAAATTAAAAAAGTCATTAATATGGTCCAAAAGGTGGCCCCGACCGATTCCACGGTACTCATTTACGGCGAAAGCGGCACCGGCAAAGAACTAATTGCAAGAGCGGTGCACGCCAATAGCCCGAGAAAAGACGAGGTCTTCTTTGCGGTGGACTGTGGAACATTGTCGGGCAACCTATTGGAAAGCGAGCTGTTCGGTTACACCAAAGGCGCTTTTACAGGTGCTCACAAAAACAAAGACGGCATTTTCAAACTGGCGCATCAGGGTACGGTGTTTCTCGATGAAATCAGCAATATCAGCCTGGACATTCAAAGTAAGCTTCTGCGGTTTTTGGAAGGCCGCGAATTTTTACCCCTGGGCTCCACGTCTATACAAAAAGTAGACGTTCGTTTAGTTTTTGCTACCAATCAGAATCTCAAAGAAATGGTGGCCGACGGTACTTTCCGCGAGGATTTATATTATCGGATTTTCGTTTACCCTATCTCCTTGCCGCTGCTCAGAGAAAGGCAGCCGGATATTTTGCCCATCGCCTATCATTTTTTGAAACAGTGCAATCAGGTTATGAATAAAAATATTACCGGCTTTGATGACAACGCCGTCAGCAGATTAATCGAATACAACTGGCCGGGCAACGTCAGACAATTAAGAAACGTTGTTGAAAGAGCCGCCATCCTTTGTGAAGCTGATCAAATTACGCTTAAGGAACTTCCGCTTTTAGATGACATCGCCGACATAGACCAATTGATCGACCATATCCCTGCAACCAACGAAGAGCTCAAAAGAGTCAAGAAGGAGATCAGGCAAAAAGCGATTCTCAAAGTTGAAAGAAATTTCGTTTTGAATGCGCTGCAGAAAAACGATTGGAACGTTACCCGGGCAGCCAAAAGCGCAGGTTTGCAAAGAACCAATTTCCAGGCCATGATGAAAAAACACGACATCACGCTTCCGCAGCAGACAAAAGCTAAGGACCGGGAGCAAGGCTAATTAGTCAGCAGGTGGGAGTTTTCTCTACTACCGCTCCATGGATAATCTTTTTTTAAACCGTGTGAACTCGTGTATAAGGGCTCATAAAAAAGAACAGAGGCATTTTATGAAAAATTAATATGTTTGATTTACACC
>JAQYVG010000105.1 GCA_030145595.1 Desulfobacterales bacterium
TCGCGAGTCCGAGATGGGGACATTTGAATCAAGTTTTACATATTTTTGGTTACCTGAAAAAATATAATAGATCGAAGCCTTGAGCATATACCCGAGGTTACAATCTTCGATCTTTAGCTGTGTAGTAACCGTTGCATCTTTACGCCTTGGCTTGATAGTTAAGCGACCATTAAATTTGCCGCCGCCGATTACAGCTTTAATGGGCCTGATTGTCAGGCTTTTGCGCTTCAGGGTGATTTTGGCTGTTAAATGGTTTAAAGCTAATCTGAGCAACAGGAAACTGTCAGCCTGAATCTTGACGGTTCCTTCGGCGTGCTTTAGTGCGCCAAGTAACAGCGGGTAGACGGAAAAGGAGGAGTTGTTGGAACCGGAAAGATACGGCCGCAGGTCGATTTTTTTCGACGAAAGCTTTGCCGTTATCAAAGGTGTTTGTTTAACAAGATTTATGTCTATGGAGCCGCTAAGAGCGTTGCGGCCGAGTGTGGCCTTGAAATCGGAAAGCCTGTAAGCTTTGAGTCCAATATCAGTGGCACGAAAGGCCATCTCAAACGGTTCATTGAGCGGTAATTTTTTCCCGGCAAGTTGAGATGATTTTGTTCGATTCCGGGCTTTAATCCTGAAGCCAAGGTCAATGCCGCGTGGCGTCTTGATATCTTTAACCGAACCGTTGAGTGTAGCCGTGGCGTTACGAGCCTTGACAATTAGGTTCAAAGACCAAGCCTTGTCAGAGTTTAGCAAGGTTGCCGGGGGGGCGATAGTTCCGGTAACGTTGAAAGGGTGATTGTGGTAGTCTCCATTTATACTGATTTTTACAGGACCGCCGATACTGGCGGCACTGGCCGTAAGAAGCTTTACCTTTACTTTGTAAGTTTTTCCGGAGTAGCCGTCACGGTATAAAAAATAGCCGTTTTTAATTTGAGTTTTGTTGAAGGTAAATGCGGCAAGTAGTGGTAGATATTCTGAGGAAGTTGTTTCTTCTTCCGGCGGCGGAATCGGTTTCTGTGGTGCTGCAAATACAAGGTTGGATTTTCCGTGTTTATCTGTCTCAATAACAATTTCAGGCTCAACTAAAATTAGCTGTTTGACCTCAATGTTTCGTTTTAGCAGCGGGCGCAAAGCGACCTGGATTTCGAAATACCTGATTTTAGCAAGATTTGTTCGAGTGCCCCAAGGTGCATTCTGAAACTTAATGTCGGTTAATACTAATGCCGGTATTAAGCCAAGTTTGAGTTTGATGTCTCCGCCAATGGTCAGTTTACGACCCGTAGCATTCCAGACGGCTTTGGCAATCTGCGGTTTGAGATCATTGTAATCATAGCTTAATAAAATAGCACAGACCGTAACAATCAATACAACAATCAGTACGGCTCCGGTTACCAGGATCCATTTTAATATAGCTTTTAACGCAATTTTCAAAGGTCTCATAACCACGCGGGGATGTTATTGTGGTTTCCTTATCTATAAATAGTTAGTGTCCGTTCATAAATGGTCTTTTTGTTCTCCGAGGCGTAGGCCCAATCTTCCGTCTTCGCCTGAAGGCTCCCGTCTACGCAATGCTACGCCGCGGGAACACGCCGGACAAGTGATCTTGAACAAAAATCCTCATTTATGGATGGACACTAGTTAAGAATGTATTTTGCAGGATTGACCGGAATCCCGTTTACGTAAACTTCATAATGGACATGCGGGCCGGTGCTACGTCCTGAAATACCAACATGTGCAATAATATCACCTCGTTTTACGGATGCGCCATTCTTTTTTAATATCTTTTTAAGATGCCCGTATCGGGTGACGACTCCATGGCCGTGATCAATTACAACAAGCTTACCCAATAACCCCTTGGTACCCGCAAAGCTGACATTTCCATCAGCCGTGGCAATGACCGGTGTTGCCATGCGGGTGGCTATATCCAACCCTTTATGGAATTCGCGCAGGCCGGTAAAAGGTGATTTGCGGTAACCGAATTTGGAAGTTGTCCATCCGTTGGTAGGCCAAATTGTCGGGGTAGAGGATAATAGATTGCGCTTAAGTTGCAGAAAATTCAAAAGAGATTCAAACCCTTCTTGCTGCTTGCCGGATGCCAGGTCGATTTGCCTGGTCTGCGCATGCATTGCGCGCATTAAGCTGTTATGTTTTTCAGTCAGCGGAATTTTAGTATCAAGATCCTCGGGAATTGAACCGCCGACACCAAAAAGGCTGGCCTGATCAGTCGTTTTCTCAATGTTGGCAATAATTCGTATCTTTTTTTCAAAATCGTTCAAGGAAACGAGCTTAGATTTCAAGGCCGTGATCTCATCGGCAAACTTTTGAATCTGGGTGCGCTGGCCAGCGATTTCATCCGTTTGTTGAGAAATTTGGATTTGCAGTTCACGATGCCCGGGAAAAGTTTTCTTAAGGCTGGAATAATCGTCAATTACATAGGTGAATAAAACCAGGCAGGCTGTAGATAAAACGCCTAAAAAACGGAGCAGTCTTAGGGAGAATGTTGCCTGTTTTGTTGAGCCTGTATTGCTTAACATCAGAAAGGAGATTTTTTTACTCATGATATTAACCCTCTAAAATTTACAATTTCACCTAAAATATTTGTAACATTGCATGTAACACTGCAAATAATATGCAAAAAGCATGCAAAAGTTAAAAAATCAATCCAAAAAAATTACTAATCAATAGATTTCAAACAGTTATCTCAGGTGTCCGCATCGCTAAACCACCAAGTACTGTGACATAAATTTGTCAATAAGGCTGAAATTTATTCCGCTTTTAGAGAGTTCTCGCTTTGAATTTTGGGAACAGTTCACCGCAGAGTCGCAGAGGACGCAAAGACAATGAATATTTTTCTTTCTGCTGAGAGGGCAGAAAAAAACTATTGTTTAAGCTCATAGAGTACTAATATTGTGATGAGATATCTCAAAAAATTTGGGTCATTGATAAGTTGTTCTTGCAGGTATCGTAGATTTTCGGTGTGAGGATTTTATATCAAAATGGAAGGCAATCCAACCCTCATAGCTCCATCAATCGGGTTGTCTTATTTTTTTCAACTGGATTGATCTTTCCTCGTTGATTTGTTCTACTGATTTGAATGCAATAAAATACTTGTTAATGTTGGCAACATATCGGACGGTTTCCTGCCCGATTACGCGACGCGCCACGTGCTCTACATTGAAAAACCATTTGCTGGGATCGAGGTTCAGTTTTACGGCCTCTCTACGCAAGGCATTAATTTTAGCCGGGCCGGCATTATAGGCTGCCACGGTAAAATCGACCCTATCCGCCGAACTGATATGCGGATCACTGAAATATCTTTCCCGCAGAAAACCAAGATACTTTACCCCGGCGTGAATATTATTTTCCAGGTCGTTTACATCAGATATTCTAATATTATGGTCGGCTGCAGTTGCGGGTCGAATCTGCATGATACCGACCGCACCGGCAGCGCTTTTTTTATTCTGATCGAAGCCCGATTCCTGATAGGCTAATGCAGCAATCTTAAGCCAGTCAAAATCATATTTTTTTGCATATTTATTGAAAAGAGTTTTCAGCTTGTCAAGTTTCTTCTGTTCGGCTGCTGTAGTTGGGTTGTTTATCCATCTGTTGCCTTTGTAATATCGTTTGATTAATATATTGCCCAGCAACGTGCCCTGGCCATGCTTCTTGACAAATTTGTTCAGGCTTGCAAGCAATTCAGGGTTTTCTTTCCTAACCGCCCAGGCTATTTTTCCGCCGAAGTTAATCTCCAGGTCTTTTCTCAAAACCAGCTCTGTTAATACTTTTGACCAGAGGTCGGCGATGTGGTGATCAACGACCGTCAACTCAAAAATTCCGGAGTTGACCATTTGCAAAACGTCCTCGGCTTCCAGGTTTTTATCTACCTGGACAATATTGACCGGCTTCAAACCATCTCTTTTGAACTGCTCGCTCAAACGCTTTAAGTGTTGAACGTAACTGCTGCCGGCCACCACATGGACTTTACGGCCTGCTAAATCATTGAGCCCTTTCAAGCCCTGCTCCGGCTTAGAGGTGACGATTATTTCATTAATGTTATTGATATATGGGGTGGTAAAAGCAACCAATTTCCGGCGCTCAGCTGTTATCGTCAAACCGGCGGCAGCGATATCGCCGCGTCCTGCCAGCAGAGCCGGAATCAATCGCTCAAAAGGGACCGCCCTAAAAACAATGTTAGTTTTTATTTTGTGTTTAGGGGGCTGCCGGTTGAGAAAACGCTCGTATTCTCGTAGCAGCTCATATTCCATCCCCCCATATTCCCCGCGCATAACAAAAAAATTCGTATCACTATAGCTCACCAGGACGCGGATTAGTCTGCGCTGCTGTCGTATCTGCTGGAGATCTCCCGTCCATCTCTGCTCGATACGGTCCATTAATGTATGTCTATCCTCTGATACCGAATCCGGATTTTGAGAAATCCCGGGCTGCGCGAAACCATGCAGTATCAACAGGAAAAAGACGCTTATCTTTATAATACAATTAAGTAGGCGTTTCATTTCGTCACATTTCAATTGTCGGCGGCCTTGCGGTTATGCACGGGGCCGTGGCGTTGGGTTCCTTTCAGCGATTATTTTCTTTTTCGCGGGCTTTATAAAGCTTGTTTCGCAACAGGTCGATGTGCAGCCGCAGGGCGTAAAGTCCTTCGGCATAGGCCTGCGGTACAGAGATCCGCGCCACTTTTTCTTCCAGTTTGTCGAGCCCGGCAAGATATTCATCCAAACGTCCGGCGATATGATCCTTCTGTATCTCAGGATCGACGGCCTTAAGCTCCGCATACCATCGGTAGATTTTAGATCGCATTCTCCACTTGTATATTTGAGGCATGAGCTTGAAAAGAGGATATAGCAGCGCAAGCAGGGGCAGCAGCATGACCGCCATACGGGTAAGAAAATTGGCCACCCAGAAAGGCAGGTAGCGCTGCAAAAAAGGAGGTCCGGATTTATAAAACCGCTCGGCTTCTTCACTTAAGTCAAAATCGATATATTTGGGTGTGGGGAATTGACCTTCTTGCTCGAATCCGCCGCCCGCATGATGGATTTTTTCGGCCGCTTGGAGGATCAAGTTGATCAAGGCCGGATGCAGGTCCGCTCGCGCCACCAGTTGGGTTGTCGGAGCTACCAGAGTAATATCACGCGAAGGAATATCGGCCTCTAAATCGATCACACCTTGGGGTAATTTCAGCACATGTAGGTAAGGATAACGGAAGGCATACGTCTCAGCCCGCTCGAGCCCCCTCAGTTTTATTGATCTTGATTTTAAAAGTCGGTAAACATACGATGCACGGTGAGACGCAACAAAAATGGCGACATCGAGCTCTCCGTTCAAAAGCTTATCGGCTGCCAGTTGAGAACCGTATGCAAGCAGCCGGGTGTTTTTCGCAGTGATTCCGTTAAGTCCCAGAAGTTGCAGCGCTAAAATTCTAGTGCCGCTGCCCTCCACACCCACGGCCAGGCGCAGTCCCTTCAGATCAGCAAGGCGATTTAATGTGAGGTCCTTTAGATGAAAAATCCACACCGGTTCAAAGTAGAGACTACCCAGTGATACGAGATTTTTGGTTTGGGCCAAAGCGCCCATGCCGCCCTGCACGAAAGCGATATCCACACCGTCCGACTTGGCTTCAAGAAGCTTGAGATTCTCTGCTGAGCCGGCGGTGCTTTTTACTTTAAGCGCAATCTTTTCTCGGGCCAATATTTCACTATATTTTTTGCCATAGGCAAAGTAAGCGCCTTCCAAAGAACCGGTGCCCATTGAAATGCGTCGGGAAGGTGCGGGAGCAACAAACTGGTATGCCACCACAAACGCGATAATTGTAACCACAATCCCCGGGCCGAAGATTTTTAACTTTTCTTTGGGATCAAGTTTTTCCATTTTCCTTGACTTAAACATCTTGCAAACTCCCAGGCAGGCGTTCCTCCTTATATCTCACTGAGGATTGAAATTTAAATAAAAGATATTTCCTTTCCTGTATGCGTGCGTCGCACAGGCAAGCGAATAACGAATAACAAATAACCAATAACTTCAATTGAGCGTTTTTCGCTCATTTAGGGTACTACAATTGCGACTCGATCGGAAGCAAACTCATGAAACCGATACCGAAACGGCGCCAGAATCCTGTGTAAGGATCAACGTCAAAGGTCTGCTGCTTTCCATAAACCAGGCCGTGCCAGAGAATTTTTTCGGTTCCGCTCTCTTTGTTCAGTTCCAGGCGAAATGCTACCTGTCCAATATTCTGATCGAACCAGTCGCTCATCCCGGTTGCGATCTCCGTGGATTCCAGCACGACGCCGATCTCGGTGTTGTGGACCACCGCCCGGGGATCGAGGTTCAGCGAACCGATGAAAACCTTATTGCGGTCAAAGACAAACGATTTGGTGTGCAGGCTGGCCTTGGATGAACCCTCTTCACCCTTTTTTTCTTTGCGCTCTTTCCGGTTCATTTTTTTGTTCAATTCATACAATTCAACACCGGCGCGCAATAGGTCCTTGCGGTATTTGGCATAGCCCGCATGCACGATGCCGACATCGTTAGAAGACAGCGAGTTGGTTAAAATGCGCACCCTCACCCCCCGCTGGCTGAGCTGAGCCAGAAACGCCGTGCCTTCCTTTCCCGGAACAAAATAGGGAGAAAAGATCATCAATTCCTCCTGAACGCCCTTAAAATAAGGGGCTATCTTCGGGAGCAGGTGATATTCGGTTTTATCGAAATCGTGGAGGATTTTTTCCGGCTGATCGTAGACGACAACCGCTTCCCCCCAGACAAAGCGTACGCTGTTTTGCCTGATGGCGTTGGCCAGATTGGAATCATGCAATGCTTGCAGGTAGTCCGAATCAGCCTGCTTGGCAACGAATTCGTTCATCTTTTGCCGCTTCCGCTCTATTTCCTCAGGAGTGGGTGGTTTACCTATGAGCACCGCTACGGGATAGGCCAGTTCGCTGTTCCAGTAAAGATCGAAGGCCGTTGATACCTCTTGGGCCACCGGCCCGATGGCCATCACATCCAGGTCGGAAAAGGCCAGGTCCGGATCAGCGTCGAAGTATTCGTTGCCCATATTGCGCCCCCCCAGGATGGTGACCTGGTTGTCCACCGTAAACGACTTGTTGTGCATGCGGCGGGTCACCGAACCCATGCGGGTCACAAATTGGGTAATTCGGCTTGTTTTGCGGCTGAACGGGTTGAATATCCGCACTTCCACGTTCGGATGACGGTCTAGTGCCGCCGCCCCGAGATCCCGGCCTTCGAGATCCATGTCGTCCACCAGCAGACGCACCCGCACCCCCCGATCGGCCGCCTTGAGCAGTTGATCGGTAAACAACCTGGCGACGAGGTCGCTGTGGTAGAGGTAATACTGTACATCGATGCTGCGCTCGGCTACATGGGCCAGCCCGGCGCGGGCCACAAAAGCATCCAGGCCGTTTCCTAAAAGCAAAAACCCGGACTGCCCGGGATTAGCCGCCTTTTCAGCGTGGAAGGCTTTGCCAAAGCTGGTATCGTCCGTATCCGTAAAGGCATGGGAAGCCGGCCGCTCAAAATCCTTGGGCAGGGTGGCACAACCGCTGATGAGCAGCAAAGACAGCACGGCCGCAAGGATCATCCTGGTGTTTCTTAACATTGGTAAACCTCCCATTTAGTAGCAAGTGCGAAACTCAGCTTTGCTTCGCTCCGCTCCGCAATTGGAATAATGGATAAATGGAATATTGGAGTGATGGGTTTAATGGGTAATGGCTTTTTATATAAATAATTAAATCTAATGACAAGCCATGGCTACAAAATATGTTTTACTAATAATTCTTCGTACCCTTTGTGTCTTCGTGGTCATTTTACTTAACCTTCGATATAGTTTAAAGCTTCTCATCAAGTTTCATGATAGATTCAGGTTTCATGATAGATTCAGGTACCAACCGGCGTCTGAGCAGGTTATGGACAAACACGATGATAAGGACCATGGCGGCGATGATTGCAAAAAGTTCGGCGAGCCGCCAAAATATATGGTCGACGCGTTTTTCAGCGGCATCATTGAATTCCTTGGAGATATTGGTGACCCAGGGTGAGCTGGTCTGGTCCACGGCGATAACGAGCTCGTTGAGCTGTTGCACGGTGTGCTGGAGCCGTGTGAGGGCTTCGGTGTATTCTTGGATGTCAAAGGGCCTGGCAGGTTCCTCGGTCCCTTTGGGTTCAAACTTGGCCGCCAGCTGGTCGACGGATTGAACCAGGTCTTGGAACACCAAACCGGTCTTTTCGGCTCCCGCCAAAAGACGCTCGGTATCCGCCGTGGTTTGCTGAAGATTGGCAAAGGTCCCGGCCACATCTGCCGGCAGTTTCTCCAGGAGCACGGCAAAGCGCTCGGTGGTCTCTCTAAACTTGGTCATGTCTTCAAGAGCCTTTACAACTTCGGGCTGCATGACCAACTGCTTGTAAATAAAATCCGCCTGAAAATTGACGATCAACTGCATCTTTGTGGCCAGAAACATGGCGCGTTCCGAGGTCATGCGAACTTGATACGCCGCCTGGGTCGCCTCCCGAACCGGGGCCAGCAATCCTCCCGGCTTTTTAATTTCTTTAAGGTTGGGCTTTTTTCCGATGTTGCCGAAATCGCTGAAGCGAATGTAGTCGACGGCTACCTGATCCGGGTTGGCAGCGATCCAGTCTAAAATCAGATCTCTGAGTTCTGCAAGCTGTTGAGGCGTCATCACCCGGGAAGCCAGGTCCCAGGCTTCGTTTTCCATTTTTTTAAAAGCATCGACCATCATGGTCGCCGGCATGCCGAAGACCTGCGGCCGATAGTAATCTTTCCACACCATCCGATTCAGCGTCGCCAAGACCACCATATCCAACAGGGCCGCCCCGGGGTGGGGTCCCGCCGCAATCTCGATGACGGCACTCAAAGAGTACACTTTGCGCGCTGATGCTATCAGACGCCCCTCGGGTGTGGGCACTTTTTTTTCGAATCTGACAGCGGCCTGCCCCACTGTAGCAATGAATCGGTTGGCATAGCTGATCACCGCCGACTGAAGTTCTTCCTGGGTCATTGGAGAAGTGGATACAGTTGTCTTTGTGGCCTTCGGCCCGGCTTGAGCCGCATTGCAAGCGTTTACCGGCAAAAACAAACAGAAAAAGACCAAACAAATTTTAATTATCCAGAGTTCACTGCACCGCATATCTCAAGTCCTCCTTGATAACCTCAGTTGGTGGGAATCGTTACCAGCGGAGCCAGGGTTGCCTTGGGCTCCACCAACGTAAACAGCAGCATGATAAACGAAAACATGCGCTTGGATCGCAAGTCGCGATCATCGATCCAGAAATGGTAACCGCGGTGACGGACCGATACATAACTGTCCTGCGGCGGATCGGTTTGGCTGTGTATCTCGATCAGGGGCCCGAACTCCTTACTCACATCCATCTGGCCGAACAGAGTTGCATACGAGCGGCCTTCAGCCACATGCACTTCGGGGATATCGATATAAGAAGACAATTCGACGATGATTTCGAGAAGCGACCGGCTCAGCACCGCCATTTCGGTATTATTCCGGGGGGCCGAGCCGTAAACCACTCGAAATTCCGGCTGGCCGGGATCCAGACCCAGCAGTCTTTTGACCGAGGACATTTTTGATTGAACCGCAGGATCGATATTGCGCTCCCTGAAGGTGAACACGGTGGCCTCGGTCTTGTCTTCCCCGAGATCGATCCGCATGCCC
Organism: Desulfobacterales bacterium; assembly: GCA_030145595.1. Classification (GTDB taxonomy): domain Bacteria; phylum Desulfobacterota; class Desulfobacteria; order Desulfobacterales; family UBA11574; genus Desulfatibia_A. The sequence continues at coordinate 9,696 of JAQYVG010000105.1, forward strand.
ACGGCGCCGGATTTTTGAATGTCACGAAGCAAGGAAACCACGCGGTAGAACTCGGGGTCGGCTTCGCGTCGGTTCAGATGCGAGCCGGAACGGTTTTGAATGGTGTTAACGGACTGGATGCAGGAGCGAAAGACGAAATCGACCGGCCAGCCGGCCTGAATGAGAAAAAAAACAGCCGGGGGAGGGATCGGGGTCATCAGCGTTTTGGCGAATTTCTCACCGATCAACGGCGCGTAGGTGATGGTGGGCCGGTCGGTATATTTTCCCATGCCGCCCACGCTCTGGGTGTCACTGCCGCCGGCAAGGGGGTTATTGAAGGATGCGCCCAAATTGATCTGGCCTTCCACGGCGTACTGGCTGATCACGGAGGTCACGTCCACAAAAACCGGTGTTTCGGCATAGCGAAGCTTCACCATATTGAGCAGCATCTGGTTCTGCCAGGAGTCGGAAATGGCGGCGGAATAATTGAACCGGTCCCGGGAGATGGTTTTGTGCCCGATACCGGAGCAGCCCGCCAGCAACGCAAACGCCATTGCTGCACAGGCAATGATGATAAATCTCCTTTTCATAAAACAACCTCCTTTTAGAACCCCCATCATCGACTTAGCCAAACCGAGGATGAGCAACAACATTTAGCAGTACATTTTCGTCTTTCATCTTTCCTTGGACTGCTTCCTGATAATTGTTTTTAAAAACGAACAGGTGAAGTGTATTTAAACTCCCTTTTACTACCTTTACTTAGGAAAGAACTTTACACCCGGGATGTTTTTTAAATCAGCATCCTGTGTCCAAATGGTGCAATCATGTGCTTTAGCTGTCGCCAGGATAATACTGTCGGCCATTGGAAGATTGTGAATAAAACTCAGTTTCGATGCCTTCATTGCAAGATTGGTTGTAACATCTATAACCCTGCCTTTCTGCATGGCAGCGACTGCCAGGAGCGCTTCATTTTCTCCGGTTTCTCTCAAAACGACTTTAAAAACCTCGTATATTGTAGTGACTGGTACGACTAGCGATGCAGAATCTTTAAGAGGGTTTGAAAAATGTTTTGAATTTGGTCCATCCGAAAAATATTCTAACCAACCAGAGGAATCCACGATATTCATAGCCTGTCTTCCTCCCGCTTAAACGTTGTATCAATCCCTTTGAGGAATCCCCTAAGCTCTCCGATATCGCGATCTGGTATCAGTTCTATACGACCTTCATATTCAATAACCTGCATTTTTTGACCGGGGAGAAGGCCCAGGGCCTCTCTTATAATCTTCGGAATAACGACTTGATATTTCGGTGATACTGTAACCGTATGCATGTCAATCTCCCTATCGATAGCTTGATAGTATTGCAATACTGCTATCGATAGGATTTTGTCAACCAGTTGTTGGCCAATCGAGTTTTGACTCGATTAGATTATACCAATTGAGCATTATACTGTGTCAACTTGATTGAAAGCCTCTAATTGATTGGTGGCATAATATTTTACCGGATTACCTTCATCGTCAACTACGGTTATGTTTACAGAATCGCCGCCGTTGATATCGGGCGGGTCCGATTGCCTGGATTCAGCCAGCCGCCATGCCAGCCTCCAGGTGGCGACATCCGACTCCC
>JAQYVG010000106.1 GCA_030145595.1 Desulfobacterales bacterium
AAAGATCGAGTAAATACAGAGAGCCTCTTCCTTACACAGGGAGAGGCTTTTTTACTTGCAGCAACCGCAGTGCTTTCAAACCTTTCTTAATCCACTTGAAAATGTGAATAACGTCTGGTACTCTTACCCTAATTGAGCGTAAACAAAACCGAGAACGATAATAACGTGTTTACGCTCAATTAGGGTCTTAGTACGCTTTTCGTATGCTCGGTGACATATTTTATGTCAGGACACCTGTTCATGTAATTCGGGACATTTTAAGCGCCTTTTTCCGTTTTATCCTGGTTAGGAGTGTTTGATGATCAAGTCAAGAGCTCTTGAGGTGAATATTGCCGATTATCACGTCGATGTGGCTATCGATGAGAAATATGCAGTTATTCAAGAAGTTATGTCCACGTACTACGGCCTGACCGAAGGATTGAACACTTTCTTAAAAGAGCTTTCGCACCCTTATAAAAACTGGCAGTTTATCGTGCAGGAAGCCAGAGGTTATTCCCTTAATTATTTTCATCTTCTAAAAAACCATCCCTTGGGTCCTGATGCGGCCGCCCTTTTCGTAGAGATATTTACCGGTGCCATCGACGCCGCCGCCGGCATTGAAGTAAGAGCCGATGCTGTTGATAATTTTCTGCTCTTTCTTCAAAAAATCATCAAGGAATCCGGTTCCAGTATCGCAAAATTCAAGCCGGTCCTCGACAATTCCTTTGACAAAATCAGCAGCTATCAGGATGAAGATTTCTTTTTGTTTATTAAGAGCTTCTATCAAATAAAAAAACTGGCAGAAGCATTTTTCAACTGTTCAGCGGGGATTGTTACAGACTACAAGTCACTTAATGCGCTTCTTATAAAATATTTCAAGCATGCATATGCATACTGGCTGAGTGAGGTAGATCCCCAGGACTGGTTTGCCAAAAAGGCTGGTGAGATTGATAAGGCGGAAATTCCCACCAATTTTTTTGATGATATATCCCACCGACAAACTCAATATTTAAAAGCGCAGCTTAAAGATATTGTACAATCTGAAAACAAGGCGTCCGCAGATGCCCTGCAAAGGCTCCTGGAACTGCCCGGGTACAACCAGTTTTTGGAAACTTACCGCGAAATTCCTCAAAGACTTCTTGATAAAGGTGCCGATAATGGTCGGGGCCACCGCTGGAAACTGATATTTCTTTTTCATATCATGAATATTTCCGGGTTGTCGATGATACACGAGGAAGCCTTAAGGGATATCAACAGAACCATGAGCTGGGTCATTGGAAATGAGGATTATCAGAATGTACAGCAGTTAATCCAAAAAACATTTTCCATTTTAAAAGCCTACACCAGAGAATTTCCGGCTACGGCTTTAAATTGCGTCCTGAATATGGGCAAGGCGGTTTACAAAACCGATGACAGCGACCTTGTCAATTTTTTTATCGACTCGGTTATCGACCTGGGTTTTCAAGCACCGATGATAAGCGGCGTGGGCAACGACTGGCAAATAAAAGTCAATACCGCCCATATTCTGAATATACGGATATGGCTGGAACTTATTGCACTCAACCCCACATGGTCTCCCCGGCTGCTTTCGTACCTGATCATTCATCTTTCGCTGTGCGGTGTTTTTATTAAAGATACCGACATTTTCCCCAGAGATATCACGCAATTTTTAAACAGCGGTATCGGAGCGGTATTTAACCTGGCCAAACAACTTGCACGCCTGTTCCCGGTTTATTTTAACGATATCGGTGCCGAAGGCCAATTGAGGGATATTTCGACACGTATTGACGAAATATCCCATCGCAAAGACTTGCTTATCCATTTTTTACGAAAACAGAGTCACGTTGAAAGCAGCAATCTGATCATCGACTTTATGGAGGCAACTCTAAATTTTTGGAAAACCGGGGACAAAGGCCTGATCGAGCCGTTTGTCCCTCCCGATATCTTTGTCCAAATCGATGCTAAGGGGCCTTACATCGACGGTGTTCACCGGGCCATGTCATTTTTAAACACCCAAGGACTCTCTTTGCCGCAAGGCCTTATTACCATCAAAGAAGAGCAGGTCAAGCACCTGTTAGAGGGTATTTCAGGTGTATCGGAAATAGACCTGGAAAGGGTTTGTCTGGCGACATCTTTTTACAAACTTTTGTATCAGAAATACTATTTCGATTTTGTCGAGATTGACAATTATATTGCCCCGCTCCAGGCCGAAGCTTTTCCCGATCTGGGCCGGTTGAAAGCTGCCCTGGCCGAACCTGATCTAAAGAAAAAGATTCGCTTGTTGCTCGATTACCTGGAACAGTTAAAGGATTTAATCCTGTCTGACCAATCATATGAAATCAAGGAAGACATTTATCAAAAAAGACATTTTACCGTGGATATACCTTCCATGTATGGAAGTTACCACGAAATGAAATTTGACGCCCTGGGACTTACGTTTAGAATCGAATCTTTGGTCAATGTTCTTTTTGAAAAGCTTGTCGAAGATATCGATCTGAGCCTGATAACCAAAGCCACCTTTTTTCAGATCTACGATTGGCTGCGGCTGTTTGACAAGGCCCTGAAATTAGACGGTATTTCACTGGTTGAGATGGAGCGCCAGCTGGATCTGTTAGGCCATTCATTAAAGCTCAAGGGCTTCAGCTTTACCCAGTATCTTGATATATTCAAAGGTTTTGTCCGGGCCGAAAAAAATATCATTAATGACCACTTTCACAATATTCACGAAGAGAACTTAACCCGGATTCTTTCGCAGATAGAGGTCGATCAGATTCTGCCGAAATATCTTTCCCAGGACGGCTCATTCGATCACGAAAAGCTGATGCACAGGGTCACGGAGATTTTTTTCAGAGAGCGCATCGCTCTGTCACTGGGCCTGCAGCAGTTGGACCGGTTTTTAAGCCGCATACTGCAAACCCTTTTTCACCAGGCCGACAAGCTCCCCGGCAACAAGCTCCAGTTGCTTTTAAATTATGATCCCCAGCGAATAATGACGTCGCTGGACCAGCCCGGCGAATGGGTTGCCGACATCATTCATTTGGGCAGCAAAGGGCTCAACATGATCAAACTGAAAAGTTACGGCATGCCTGTGCCGCCGGGCTTTATTATAACTACCGAAGCTTTCCGCTACAGAAAGATTATTGACAGTTACCCGCCGGCCGAGCAAAATTTCAAGGAGCAAATCGCTCATCGAATAGCAGAGCTGGAAAAGCTTACCAACAAAGAGTTCGGAAATCCTAAAAATCCGATGCTGCTTTCCGTCAGAAGCGGGTCCGCCATTTCGCAACCGGGAATGATGGACACCTTCCTCAACGTAGGCATCAACGAAGATATCGCCGCCAGCATCGCTGCCCGTACCGGCAACACCTGGTTTGCCTGGGACAGCTATCGGCGCTTTTTGCAGGGTTACGGCATGTCGTTCGGTCTTGAAAGAGATGTTTTTGATGCCATCATCAGCGAATTCAAGCAGCAAGCGGGCATTCCATTTAAAAAAGGGTTTACCGGCCGGCAGATGCAACAGGTGGCCTTGAGCTATAAGGCCAGGATAAAGGAAGAGGGGATTGAGATTATCGAAAATCCTTTCGATCAGCTCCTGATTGCCATCAAAAAAGTTTTTGATTCCTGGCAATCATCCAAAGCAAAAACCTACCGGAACATCATGGGTATATCCGATGACTGGGGCACGGCGGTGACGTTGCAGGAGATGGTCTTTGGCAATATTTCACAACAATCCGGCACCGGTGTGTTCTTTACCCATAACCCCAGATGGGCCGGAGATATTTTGAAGCTGTGGGGTGATTTTACCCTTGAAAATCAAGGTGAAGATGTGGTTTCCGGGCTGGTTAAGACGCTGCCGATTTCGATCATGCAGCAAGAAGTCGAAATGCGGGACACGGAAATAATCCTTGAAACCCATTTCCCTGAAATTTATATGACCATGAAAGCATGGGCCCAAGAGCTGATTTATGAAAAGGGGTGGAGCCCGCAGGAGATAGAGTTTACCTTTGAGAGCCCTTTCAAAAAAGATCTGTATCTGCTTCAGGGACGCGACATGTCCATGAGAGAGCGCAAAAAGGTTTTTACGTTTGATCTTGACGGTAAAACAAAAGAGAGTCTTTTAGGGCACGGTATCGGTGTCAGCGGCGGTGCGATGAGCGGGCGCATCGTTTTCAGTCTGCAGGAAATCGATAAATGGAGGACCCAAGAGCCTGACACGTCCCTTATTCTTGTCAGGGGGGATACCGTTCCAGATGATATCCGGGAAATATATGCAGCCGACGGTCTTCTGACGGCAAGGGGCGGAGTAACTTCCCATGCCGCTGTTGTGGCCCACAGGCTTGGCAAAACCTGTGTGGTCGGTTGCGGAAACCTTATCTGCAATGAAGCGGCGAAAAAGTGCAAGTTCGACCAGGCGCTGTTTAAATCCGGTGACCATCTCAGCATTGACGGCCGGGAAGGGTCGGTTTATAAAGGTTTCATTAAGATCAAAAGGGAGAATTAAGATATGACTGCTGGAAGCGGAAAAGGGATGAAGCTTGGTATCAACGGATTGGGCAGAATAGGCAAGCTCGCGGTCTGGCACCATGTAGGGCGCAAGTATTTTGATGAAATTGTCGTAAATATCGGGCGAGAGGCCGGAACATCTCTGGCCGATATTGCTCACTACCTGGAAAGGGATTCAACCTACGGTTCGCTTCAGGGATTTCTTTACGGTTACAAGTCAGCTCCGTTAATTAGTGCTTTGGATGAAGCGAGCGGCACTATGACCATTGATGGTGTTAAAGTCCGGTTCCTGCGATCATTTAGAAATCCGGTCCAGTTAGATTGGAGGGGCCACGGCGTAAAAATAGTCGTCGATACAACGGGACAGTTTTTGGACCCCACCTTGTCGCCGGATTATCCCGGAGGATCGTTGCGCGGACATCTCGAGTTAGGCGCTGAAAAAGTTATTGTTTCGGCACCGTTTAAGATAAAAGACAAAAGTAAGCCCATGCCGAAGGATTCAGTAACAACCATTATGGGTATCAATGAAAACGACTATGATCCCAGACTTCACAAGCTAATATCGGGCGCTTCCTGCACAACTACATGCCTGGCTCACATGATTAAGCCGTTAATCAATTTTTTCGGTCCCAAAAAGATACTATCCGCTTCCATGGCTACGATTCATGCCGTGACAGGCTCACAAGAAGTTCTGGACCGGCTTCCACAATCGGGCGCAAAAGATCTCAGGAAAAACAGGAGCGTCATGAACAACATTATTCTGACTACAACCGGAGCCGCCAACGCATTGAGACTGGTCATTCCGGAGATGGAAGAGATCGCCTTCATTGCAGAATCGGTCAGGATTCCCACCGCTACAGGGTCTCTAATTATTCTTGTTTTGAACCTTCAAGAGGAACTGACAGGAAAATTTGTGGATCGTAATATTATCGGACGAATATACAGTCAAGCGGCATCCGACGATCCTAATGGCTATCTCATATATACCGAAAAACAGAATGTTTCAGGAGATATCATAGGATTGCCCAAAGCTGCCGCCGTCATTGAGGGTCATGTAACCCATACGCGAACAGCCGAGGTAACCATAGACCTGGGAAATGTGCCGGGAATCGAAAAAGATATTATATCGTCGTTACAGGATGCCGTTGTGCGGGTGCCGGTAACCCAGGCCGTTATCTACGGCTGGTATGACAATGAAATGGGAAGTTATGGGAACATCCTCGGCGACCGCACGGTTACCATAGCTGAAGACATGTGAGGTGCTACTTAGTGTCTATCCACGAATCCAACTCCCCCCATATCTAATTTTAATTTAATTCTCCTCTGTTTGTCAGAACTGTTCGCAGGTCTTTTTATAGGGCTGCGGAGGTAGGAATTTACTTGACAAAAATTGGCTCTGTATATACAAAACGCAAGTTATTTATTACGTGCGATCCGCGAGGTTTTCGCAAAATGAAACCATCAATTACAGCTTGACGGAGTTTTCATGAGTATATCAGATGATAATGCTAAACAGATATCCCCAGAAGCTGACGGCGATGATGCCGCAGCACCATCTTCGGAAATAAAAAACAAAGCACAGGGTAACGGGTCCGGTGGACCGGTTATCCTGTTCTTTATATTAGGACTTGCGGTCAGTCTGATTTTAGGATGGGTCATTGCCCCGGAGCTGCTCTATTCGCAAAAAAAACAGCCCATCGATTATAATCATGCGCTGCATGTAGCCGAAGTCACGGACGGCTGTGAAAGCTGTCATTTTTTCCGGGCGGACGGCACCTTTTCCGGAGTCCCCAAGCTGGAAATGTGCATTGATTGTCATGAAGAGGTTCAGGGAGAAGACCCCAACGAGATCAAATTTGTCGAAGAGTATGTTGTTAAAGAGAGAGAGGTCCCGTGGCTGATATACTCAAGGCAGCCTGACTGCGTATTCTTTTCCCATGCCGCCCACATCAAGGGCGCCAAGATGGATTGCGTCACCTGCCACGGTCATATCGGCGAGTCCGAAACTTCCAGGGTCTACGAGGAGAACCGGATTACCGGTTACAGCCGGGACATCTGGGGAAAAAACATTGCCGGTTTCAAGAAGAACAGCTGGGATCGGATGAAAATGGATGATTGTGCTGAATGCCACCAAAAAGAGTACACTGTTCAAAGAACAGACGTTAAAACACCCATCAAGAGGCTGTTAGATAATTTTATAGCCGTATCCTTTCCGGGCATGGAAGCGCCCGCCGGTATCGGTGACAGTGTTCAGACGCAAAGAGATGCTTGTTTTGTATGCCACAAATAAAATCGCCGGGCGATTTTATTTAAAATAATAGAGGTAATGGTTTAGTAAAAAGTCTCAAACGGCTTTTCAAACGTTTTAAGTTTAAGGATAGAATCGATGAAAATTGACCGAAGAAGTTTCTTGTCGTTTCTAATAGGCGGTGCAGCAGGTACAGCCCTCTCGCCAATGCCATTGAAGTTGACGGATGACAGTTCAATATGGACCCAGATGTGGCCCTGGACGCCGGTGCCGGAAGATGGAGAAATCAGTCATGTAAATTCGACCTGCACGCTCTGTCCCGGACACTGTGGTATTACGGTTCGCAAAATAAATGACCGCGCCGTTAAGATAGAGGGGATGAAAGGCCACCCCGTAAATGACGGCGGCATATGCCTGCTGGGCCTGTCAGGTTTGCAGCTGCTTTACGGTCCCGCCAGGGTAAAGACCCCCTTGAAAAGAGTAGGAGCAAGGGGTTCCGGGCGCTGGAAGAAAATTTCATGGGACGCAGCTGTATCAGAGGTAGTCAAGCAGCTTGGTGATTTGAGAGCAGAGGGAAAATCCCACTCGGTTGGATTGATAACAGGTTCGGACCGCGGAACAGTGTCGCAGCTCTTTGCCAGATTGATGACCGCTTACGGTTCGCCCAATGTAATGCGGACACCATCGATGCTGGATTCTTATGAACTTACCCTGCAACTGACGCAGGGCACAAGGGCACTTCCCGGATTCGATTTTGAAAATGCCGACTTTATTCTTAGCTTCGGCAGCGGGATCATCGACGGCTGGGGGTCGCCGGTTAGAATGTTTAAGGCCTTTTCCGGTTGGCGCAGCAACCACGGAAAGGTTGTTCAAATTGAGCCGCGCCTTTCCCGTACCGCCGCCAAATCAGATCGATGGATTCCTGTAAAACCGGGAACCGAAGGGGTTCTGGCGCTGGGGCTCGCCCATGTAATTATTAAAGAGGCATTATACAACTCTGATTTTATAGACAATTATTCTGTCGGGTTTGAGGATTTAAAGCGTCTGGTTCTTGATAAATACAGCCCTGATAATGTCGCCGCGATTACGGCAATCGACCATAAAGATATCGTCACGCTGGCACGGGACTTTGCCGCAGCTTCAAAGCCGTTGGCAATTTGCGGCCGCGGCCGCGGATCTGTTGCCGGCAGCCTTGATGAATTTATGGCCGTGCAAGCCTTAAACGCCCTGGTCGGCAATATCAACAAAAAGGGCGGGGTCCGGGCTGTTTCCGAAATTGATTATATCAATTGGCCGGAAGTTCAAATGGATGCCGTCGCTGCCGCCGGTATGCAGCGTGAACGCCTGGATGGCGCCGGAAGCAAAAAGTATCCTGATACTCGCTATCTTTTAAATAGATTGCCCGCAGCGATTAGTTCCGGAGAAGAATCTTCCCTGGCGGCGCTTTTGGTTACAGGTGCCAATCCTTTGTATACCATGCCGGGCAGCACGGCTGTCAAAAAGGCTATGGCAGGCATTGGGTTTGTGGTAAGTTTTTCTTCTTACATGGATGAAACCGCTCAAAACGCCGACCTTATCCTTCCGAATCATACTTACCTGGAACGCTTTGAAGATGTACCGACACCGTTTGGATTGCAGCAACCTGTTACCAGCCTTGCCAGACCGGTGGTAGAACCCCAGTTTAACACCCAACATGTTGGTGATGTAGTTATACGCATTGCCAAAGCACTGGGGGGCAGCATTGCCGGCGCTTTTCCGTGGGAGGGTTATCAAACCTGCCTTAAAGAGACTTTAGGCCATAAGTGGGAGACTTTAATTACTAAAGGCTTCCTATTAGACGATAATTACAGGGCTTTCGCCCGGCAAATGAAGTTTGATACACCTTCCGGAAAATTTGAGTTTGCAAATAAAAAGACCGGCCGGGTGCCGCAATTTGCTCCGATAAAGATCGAAGGCGACGCAAAGCTGTACCCTCTGATATTAGTGCCCTATGATTCCTTCAGACTTGCCGGCGATTATATCGGTTCTCCGCCGTTTGCCGTCAAAACGGTTGAAGATACCGTTCTCAAAGGCAAAGATGTTTTTGTTGAACTTAATCCGGAAACCGCCAGAGCATTACGCCTGCGCGAGGGCCAACATGCAATTTTGAGCACGCCCAGAGGCCAGGCCAAGGTCAAAGTACATTGGTTTGACGGCATCAGGCCCGGCGTTGTCGCTCTGCCGCGAGGGCTGGGTCATACTGCCTATGATAAATATCTGGCAGAAAAGGGTGTAAATTTCAATGAACTCATCGGTCCGGTAGAGGATCCCGGGACCGGTTGGGATGCCGCCTGGGGGATAATGGCAAAGCTTACCAAGGCTTGATGAATTCGTATAAGCCGAATTCATCACGTTTTAGGTTTTAGGCAATTGAATTTTGTCGTTTTTGAATTTTAAGAGACCATTATAGATAACGAGGTTTCGATGAAAAAAGCCAAAAGATATGGAATGGTCATTGACTTGGATAAGTGTACGGGATGTGGATCCTGTATGGCGGCCTGTATGGCTGAGAACAATGTCCCTTTCAGAGAGGATGAATCCAATAAACTGCTTAGCATAACGTGGATGCGGGTTTATAAATTGACAAACAAAAAACCTTTTCCGGAAACAGATGTCTGCTATCTTCCAAGACCTTGCATGCACTGTGCGGGACAGCATGAGGGGCATTCGCCCTGCGTATCAGTTTGTCCGGCGACCGCCACGGATTACAGCATGAAAACCGGAATCGTCAGCCAGATTTATACTCGCTGTTTCGGATGCCGTTACTGTATGGCGTCCTGCCCCTATCATGCCCGTTATTTTAACTGGTGGGATCCGGTCTGGCCCGATGGTATGGAAAAATACTTAAATCCCAATGTTTCGCCGCGTATGCGCGGTGTCGTCGAAAAATGCAGTTTTTGTTTTCACAGGTATCAGCTGGCTAAAGAAAAGGCCTATATGGAAGGCCGGCGCGAACTTGAGGAAGATGAATATCAAACTTCATGTACCCAGGCGTGTCCAGCCGACGCGATTACATTCGGGGATCTGAACAATCCCCAACATGCTGTTTACAAGAACAAAAAGAGCCCCAACGCTTTCCGACTGCTGGAAAGACTGGGAACCAATCCCAAGGTCTATTATACCTCGAGCCGCGAGTGGGTAAGGCGGTCCGGTGACAATTATTTGAAAAATGAAGGAAAACCCGCAAAGGCCGTACACCACGGCTAACTGAAGATGTTGTAATAGTAGGAGCATATAAAGTATGGATTCTGCATTAATACCCAAAGGAGTTAAGCGTTGCCCCTTGTGGCAGTTTATTCTGTTTGTCGGTGCTGTCGGTACCGTCGTGCTGTGGGGCGTTTATGCCATGCTGTTGTGCTGGTTTAAAGGCCTTAACCAGACCAACATGAACGATGCTTACGGGTTTGCCCTGTGGATCTGGGCCGACCTTGCGGTGATTGCAGTGGGCGGCGGCGCTTTTTTCAGCGGCTTATTAAGGTATATCTTCGGCAAAGATGTATTAAAGAGTATCATCAATTATGCCGTGCTGATCGGTTTTATCTGCTACAGTTCGGCCCTGCTCATTCTGGCCATAGATATCGGGCAGCCTTTAAGGGGCTGGTTTATCTTCTGGCACGCCAATGTTCATTCTATGCTGACCGAAGTGGCTTTCTGTCTTTCAGCCTATTTCTGTGTTTTGACCATCGAATATATTCCATTGATCCTTGAAAACCGCCAGATCGACAAGGTACCGTTTTTCCACAAACTGGGCCACAACATGCACGAAATCATGGCGGTATTTGCAGCAACCGGGGCGTTCCTCTCTTTTTTCCACCAGGGATCTTTAGGCGGTGTTGCCGGAGTCCTTTACGGACGACCTTTTGGTTTTCGGGAAGGTCTTTTTATCTGGCCCTGGACCTTTTTTCTCTACACATGGTCGGCGGCGGCCTGCGGGCCTTGTTTTACCATCCTGGTTACCAAGATCACAGAGAAAGTTACCCGTAAAAAGCTGGTAAAGGATGATGCCATCGAGTTTCTGGCCAAAGTTTCAGGATGGATGATTCTGACGTACATTATTGCCAAGACTATCGATACCTGGTACTGGGCAACTGTGACCGCACCGTCCAAAGGATTTACATTGATGGATTTTTATTCCAACAACCCCGTATATGGTATCTGGATTCTGATTGTTGAAATCGTAGTCTGCGGTTTTGTTCCCGCGTTTATTCTGATTACCGCCAAGGGGCGTAAAAACAACAAGGCGCTGTGGATTGCGATTATCCTGGCTGTAGCAGGGGTTTGTCTTAACCGCTGGGTAATGGTGCTTCAGGTTTTAGCGGTACCGGTTCTGACTTTTGAAAGCTGGTTCATGTATTTCCCCAGTTGGCAGGAAATTGCCACCACTATCCTGCCGGTGGCCTACGGTATTATCCTGATCGCGGTGTCACACCGCTATTTGCCGGTATTTCCCCATGAAGCAGAACTTAATCCGTTGGAAGCGTTGTCTGCTCCGGATCCGGAACCGGAAT
>JAQYVG010000107.1 GCA_030145595.1 Desulfobacterales bacterium
ATAAACTGGCGGAGCGAAGCGATTTCATCATTCGATGTTCGATGTTCGATGTTCGATGTTGGACGTTAATCTTTTAATATGTTCATCTTTTTCAGCCCCCTGAAACCTGAAACCTGTATCATACATCTTGTACCATGTGGCGCTCGATCAATTCAACCAAATCCATTGCCTCCATTTTTCCTTCCAGACCGCTGGTTTTGATGGCATCTTCAATATTGACCAGGCAAAAGGGACAGGCCGTCACGATCACGTCGGCACCGGCCTGTTCGGCCATCTTTACCCTTAAATTCCCCATCCTGATCTCTTCCTCAGGCTCATAAAAAAGCATCAGGCCGCCGCCACCGCAGCAAAACGAACGATCCTTACATTTGGACATTTCAACTCTTTTTAAGTTCGGTATCGCGTCAATAACATCTCTGGGGATATCATAAAGGCCGTTATGCCGGCCCAAATAGCAGGGGTCATGATAGGTGTAAGTCGCGCCGTTATCTTCAACTTTCTTTAATCGAATTTTTCCGCTCTTTATCTCTCTGGCGATCATCTGACTGATGTGCTCAACCGGCGGCAGACCCTGATAGTCATTTTTCAAAGCATTGAAGGCATGTGGATCTGCCGTTACAATGCTTTGAACGCCGGACCTTATAATCTCATCCGTGTTTTGATCCCTTAATTCCTGGAAAAGCATCTCCTCGCCAAACCTTTTGACCTCATGCCCGCTGTCTTTTTCAGCCGGCCCCAAAATCCCAAAATCAATTCCGGCAGTTAAAAGAATTCGTGCCGTATCTCTGCCGATTTCCTGAATGCGATCGTCATATGAAGTAATACTGTCGACAAAGTAAAGAACGTCGGCCGTCTCTTCTTTCTTCAGGATCTTTATATTGCAGTCTTCGGGTAAATCTTTAATCCAGTCGGCTCTTTTTTTCGCGGTCTTGCCGTAGGGATTTCCACGTTTTTCAAGCGCTCCCAGCGGTTTTTGCAAGGATTGAGGCACGTTTCCATCATCAACCATACCCCTTCTGACGTCAACGATCTTGTCAATATACTCTATCAACACCGGGCATTCTTCTTCACAGGCTCCGCAGGTGGTACACGACCAGATTTCGTCTTCTTCGAGCACATTACCGATTAAAGGCCGGCCATTGACCGGCTGTCCGTAAAGCGGGTATTTTGCGAAAGAATAGTTGCGGCACTTAATCGAAATAAACCGCGGAGAAAGCGGCCGACCCGCGGCATTAGCCGGACAATTATCCGAACACCTCCCGCAATCGACACAGGAATAAAAGTCGAGCATGTGCTTCCAGGTAAAATCCTCAAATGTTTTAACCCCAAAGGACTCCAAATCGTCAAGCTGATCGTCGGCAACACCCCATTGAACCGGCTTTACAGTACCTCTTTTAAGTTTAAGAAAAAACACATTCGGCAAAGAAGTAATCACATGAAAATGCTTTCCAAACGGAAGGAAACAGAGAAAGAAGAAAAATATCAGCTCATGCGAAAAATAAGCCCCCAGGTGCAAATTTTGAAGTTTATCAAGTGGTGCAGCGCTCAAAATATGGGCAGCAAACCAGGTCCCGGTACCCGGCACTAAAAGCTCGGTCTTTAATCCTTTTTGAATCTGTGCCGCAGCCTGGCTGCCTTCAAACACCATATCACAGGTGACAAGCCCTGTAATCAGCAGCAGCACCAACATGGCTTCCCAGGTATGATCCTTGCCGTACTTGGGCGGCACAGCGTAACGTTCGGGTTTGAGAACTCCCCGCCGGACCATGGCCGCCACACAGGCTGCAAGGATCCAAGTCCCGGCAAAATCTTTGAGAATACCGTAAGCAACTCCGATGGGGCCGCCCATGCCCGGCAGCACATAACCTTCTGAAATTCCGAGCAGCACAAGCGTAATTGATCGCAAAGAAAGGATCATAAAACCGGCAAACAAAAAAATATGAATAACGCCGGCATCCATATAGCGAAGATGGCGGTACTGACCGATGGCGTATTTGAGCATGTTTAACAAGCGCTGAGTTAAATTATCAAAGCGCTGGTCAGGCGCAGCCAGAACAAGCGGTTTCAGGCGCGTGGCTATAATGTAAACAAAGACTCCCGCTCCAATTAGCGGTATCAGCAGCGAAAAAATAACCGTAGGAATCCCAACAATCGTAGCTTTTGCCGGAGAGATCAATACTGTTTCCATTTGTCTTGTATCCAACTCCCTTCACAAATCATATAATAAATATTGACCATTAATGAATGAACGCTCATTCATTTTTATAAGCACATTTCCATTCTGTCAAGAAAAACCTTGACCTTAACTCAAGATTTCGTTGGCTTTATTAATTACACCCTTTCTTGACAAAATTTCGATTTCATCTTAACAGTGCTATATACAGACCTCGGTATTTACCTTAATATAAATGACCGTAGACTTTTATATACCGTGGGATTGCAAATAAATTGGACATCAGGTCGGTCTAGGTTATCAGGTTCAGGCCTCCGGCTCGTAGAGGCATGATCCTACGCCTCGGAGAGGTTCAGCGCTGCGCGCTTTTTTCCTAAACCGTTGATTCAATAGGGATGAGACAATTAGGCGGCCGACCTCCTTGGCACGACGTAGCGCTGCGTAGGCGGCTGAACCTTTGAACGTTGAACCTTTGAACCCGTGAAAGGAGGCTCACGTGACCACAGCTATCAAATACGAAGACAAACCATGGTTGGCCAGTTATGAAAAGGGCGTCCCGCCGAAGGTAGACTACGAGGAAATTGCCCTGCCGGCCATTCTGGAAAGATCGGCTGACCAGTTCCCTGAAAAAACGGCAGTGCTGTTTCAAGGCTATAAGATTACCTATCGTCAACTCGATGATATGGTCAACCGTTTTGCCGCCTGCCTGCATGAATTCGGTATCAAAAAAGGTGACAGCGTCGCCATCCTGCTGCCAAACCTGATACCCTGCGTTGCGGCCTATTACGCCATCTTGCGACTAGGCGCAATAGCCGTCATGAATAACCCTTTATATTCAGACCGCGAACTTGAACATCAATTCAATGATTCAGCATCAAAAGCCCTCATAACTTTGGATCTTTTAGGCAATCGCATGATCGATCTAAGGCCGAAAACACAGATCAAACAAATCGTTTATACTTCTATCGGCGATTACCTGCCCTTCCCTAAAAACTTTTTATTCCCGCTGGTCGCCAAAAAGAAAAATCTGGCCGCAGATGTTAAATCTGCTGACAACCTTTTCAAATGGAAAGACCTTCTGGCCGCTCATCCTCCCAATGCTCCCCTGGTTGAGCTTTCTCTTGATGATGTGGCCATGTACCAGTACACCGGCGGAACTACCGGTGTTTCCAAAGGCGTCATGCTCACCCACGGCAACCTCAGCCGGCAGGTTCAACAAGTCGCCGCCTGGTTTCCAACATTCAACAAAGGCACTGAAATAATGTTGGGCGCCCTTCCGTATTTCCATGTGTTCGGGTTGTCCACCGCCATGAATTTTGCCATTTACATGGGTTGGGGCCAGCTTCTTGTTCCCAAGCCCCAGCCGGAAGCTCTGCTGGAAACTATTGCAAAGTTCAAACCGACCTTTGCGCCGCTGGTTCCTATGATGTACATCGGAATGCTCAATCATCCCAACATCAGCAAAGTCGACATGACTTCTATTAAAGGCTGTTTTTCCGGAAGTGCCCCCCTGCCGCTTGAAGTTATCAAGGAATTTGAGCAAAAGACGGGGGCCGTCATCGTTGAAGGCTTCGGCCTGACGGAATCAACACCGGTAACTCATATTAACCCGTTTGCGGGCGGCAAGCGCAAAGTCGGAAGTATCGGGGTTCCGATCTCCGACACGCAGTGCCGTATCGTCGATATTGACGACGGCGAGACCGATGTTGCAACTGGTGAAACCGGTGAGCTTCTAGTTAAAGGCCCTCAAGTAATGAAAGGCTACCATAATAAGCCTGAAGAAACGACCGCGACCCTGACCGACGGCTGGCTGCATACCGGAGATATCGGCAAAATGGATGAAGAGGGGTATTTTTATATTGTCGACCGCAAAAAGGATATGATTATATCCGGCGGATATAATGTTTATCCGCGCGATATTGAGGAAGTATTTTATCAACACCCTCAAGTCCTGGAAGCCACTGCCATCGGAGTACCACACCCGACACGCGGTGAGCAGGTCAAAGTATTTGTGGTGTTGAAAGAAGGGGAAACCGCAACCCTGGAGGAACTCATCGAATTCTGCAAAGATAAATTGGCCGCTTACAAACTGCCAACGGAAATCGAATTTAGAGTTGAACTGCCCAAAAGCAATGTGGGCAAAATTTTGAAAAAAGAACTCCGGGCAGAAGAACTGGAGAAGCGCCAATAAGCGTAAAAATAGTTTAGCGCCCCGGCAACTCTTCAACTAACTGAGATCAAGCTGATAATCTGTTGCGAGTTACGGGTTGCGAGTTACGGGTTAAGATGTTTTCCAATAAACAACCCGCAACTCGTAACCCGCAACAATTAATATGCTCATCCTGCCTTTGAGCAATGCAAATTCTACAAAAATGGGTATCTCAAAAGATATACCTTTTGGATTTTATAACTTTTTCGGCAATCCGGCGCCTTAAGTTAACGGTGTCAACCGGCCGGTAAGCGGCAAGCTTGTCTATAGCCGCAAGCAAAGCGATCAGAGCATCACCTTTTTCAACAAACGTCAGAACCTGCTTGGACCAGTGGACGATTTTCGGAATGGCATCATTAACATAAATCTGCACCGCGGCCGTGTGATACTCGGCCCGCTTTTCCCCCTTTTTATCAATCATTTTTAGGGCTCTTAGCAGGCCGCTTTCCATCGCAAATATCTCGATGATCATATCTGACAAAAAAGCCAGCACTTCCTGCTCTTCCGCCAGGTCGGCCAACAAATTACCGGCCGCTTTACCAAGGGTCAGGAGCAAAATTTTCTTGCTCATTTTCACCAAATGCTGCTGCGCGGCCAGGGGGGCATCATCAAACCCGGGCGTATCCGGCACTCCGGCCTTTGCTTCTTCTTCTACGGCCTGAACCGCATCGAAAAGAGCAAGCCGGCCTTGCACGGCGCGTTTCAGAACGGTCCCGGCAATCAACAGCCGGTTGATCTCGTTGGTACCCTCAAAGATTCTGTTAATGCGGGCATCCCGGTATATCCCCTCGGCCGGATATTCGGCTATATAACCGTAGCCACCGAAGATCTGCACCACCTCGTCGGCGCAAAAATCAAGGCATTCACTGCCATATACTTTCGCAATTGAGCATTCAACGGCGTACTCTTCGATTGCTTTGGCATTTTCGGCGCCCTCTTTCCTGGCTTGCGGATCCAGAGAACTCAGTTTATCTTCTATCATGGCAGCCAGTCGATAGGTGAGCGACTCGGCCATAAAGATACCGATGCACATATCCGCCAGCTTGTTTCTGATCATGCCAAAAGAGGCGATTTTTTTGCCGAATTGCTCGCGAGTTGTTGCATACTGTGTCGCCTCGGCAATGATTACCTTGCATCCGCCGATGACGCCGGCACCCAGTTTATATCGGCCGATATTGAGGACGTTAAATGCGATCTTGTGCCCTTTGCCGATTTCAAAAAGAACGTTTTCTACCGGCACCATGCAATCCTTAAATATGACAGATGTGGTAGAAGACCCTTCTATGCCCAGTTTCTTTTCCTCGGGACCGCTGGAAACACCGGGGAAACTTCTTTCAACAATAAACCCCGTAAACTTCTCTCCATCCACCTTAGCGTAGACTATGAAGAGATCGGCCCAGGCACCGTTGGTAATAAAAACCTTTTCACCGTTTAACAAGTAGTGACGGCCGTCATCAGAAAGTGTGGCCGTTGTCTGCGCATTCAGCGCGTCGGAACCGGCACCCGCCTCGGTTAAGCAGTAGGCTGCCAGCCACTCGCCGGTGCCAAGCTTCGGCAGATATTTCTTTTTCTGGGCCTCGGTTCCAAAATAAACGATCGGCAAGGTGCCGATTCCGGTGTGGGCGGAATGGGAAACCGAAAATGAGGCCGCGCCACCGATAGCATCCGTTACCAGACAAGTACTGATTTTATCCATCTCTTCGCCGCCATACTCTTCAGGGATATCGGTAGCGTTAAGCCCGAGATCACCGGCTTTTTTTATCAACGATCGGGACAATTCTTCGTTTTTCTCATTGATACGCTCCATGTTGGGCCGGATCTCCTTTTTTACGAAATCGAAGGCCGCAGCATAGATCATTTTGTGTTCCCTGGTCATCTCTTCCAGAATAAAGATATCTTTGACTCCGGCATCCGTAACTAGAAATTCTCCACCGGCAAATATTTTTCTTGCTGCCATCCTTTTCCCTTTTAACCTTTCAATCTGCCTGCAATAAGGCCCAACCGACCGGATTTCGCATAAATAAATTATCCGCCGAACGAATCCTCCAAGATCTCAACCGCTGCGCCGTTGGTTGCCAAAATGGAGTTGCACTTGCCCATCGTAGTCGGAAGAATCGAGTGAACAAAAAACTCCGCACTCTTTAGCTGCCCCTCATAAAAGGCGACATCCTTTTTTCGGGCACCTTTTTCCAGCTTGTGTGCTGCAACAGTCGCCCGCCACAATAGCATCCAGGCCATCACTATATCACCGGTAACTTCCATAAAAGGATAAGCAAACGCAAAGGCCTTCATCACGTCGGGCGACATGGCAGATGCACCCATGTGCAGGCCGACTTCGCCCAGTTTGTTGACAGCCTCTTGTACCAAGTCTGCAAATTCTTTTAGACCCTCGATCTCCCTGGCGGCTGCAATCGACGCTTGCATTTCTCCCAAAAGATCCATAACCGGTTTGCCTTTATTCAATCCCAGCTTTCTTCCCAAAAGATCCATAGCCTGTATACCGTTGGTCCCTTCATAGATCATAGTGATTCGGCAGTCTCGCACAAGCTGTTCCAAAGGATATTCTTTAATATATCCATACCCGCCATAGACCTGGAGGCCGTGGTTACAAACTTCAAAAGCTCTGTCGGTTACATATCCTTTGGCAATCGGTATCAGAACATCTATGATCCCCTGATATTTTTCTTTCTCCTCCGCGCTCTTGGCAACTTTAACGTTGTCTTCACACATGCCGACATAATAAAGCAGGCTCCGCATTCCCTCTACATAGGCCTTCATCGTTATCAGTTGCCGCCGTACATCCGGATGCTGGATAATAGGAACCGACGGTGCATTTTCATCTCTCATCTTAAGGAGATGCTTTCCCTGGAGTCGCTGGCGGGCATAATTTACCGCATACATATAGGCTGTCGATGCACAGGTAAAACCCTGAAGACCAACCAGCAGGCGGGCTTCGTTCATCATCAGGAACATGGCTCGCATTCCTTTGTTCTCTTCGCCCAGCAGGGTCCCTTTGCATTTTCCTTTTCCGCCCAGCGAAATTGAACATGTTGAGTTGCCGTGAATACCCATTTTCTCTTCAATGCCGGTACAGACCACATCGTTGAACTCGCCCAGACTGCCGTCATCATTAATCCAAATTTTGGGTACGAGGAACAGCGAAATGCCTTTGGTCCCCGACGGAGCCCCTTCGATACGGGCCAGAACCGGGTGAATAATGTTTTCTGCCAGATCATGCTCGCCGCTTGAAATGAAAATTTTACTGCCGGTAATTGAATAGGTCCCATCCGGATTCTTGACTGCTGATGTCGTCAGCGCACCAACATCCGAACCTGCTTCGGGTTCTGTCAGAAGCATTGTGCCGGTCCATTCACCCGTATACATTTTTTTTAAAAAAAGTTCTTTTTGTTTATCGGTCCCAAAAGCTTCAATCAGTTTCCCCGCACCTTGGGTCAGGCCCGAATACATCATAAAGGCATAGTTGGCACCCACCAGATAGTCATTGGCAGCCAGTGAAACCACCATAGGCATTCCCTGCCCGCCCCACTCAAGACTCTCCGGCATGGCAACCCACTCGCCCTCTTTTATAATCTCGTAGGCCCGGTGAAAGGATTCCGGGACCGTTACCCTTCCGTTTTCGAATTTACAGCCTTCCTGATCCCCTAACATCTGGGTAGGGAGAATTTCCTTAACTGCCAGATTGCGTGCTTCGGATACAATCATGTTGACGGTCTTTTTGTTGAATTCGGCAAATCTTTCGTGTTTGCTTAGTTTTTCAACTTGTAATTGTTCATGCAGGACAAATTCGATGTCCCTGCGATCCGCAATAAATTGTGCCATTTTATTTCTCCCCGCTATTTTGTCCCTCAATTTTCGAGCTTATAATTTTTATGGTAAAAAATAAAAACAATCACGAAAACACCCCGGTAAAACAGGCTATGCCTCGGGGCATGCGAAAGAGGGAAAGCACGAAATTTTAATATATTTTTCGTGTTTTCTAAATTTCGTGCTTTCGTGATAAACATTCTTTTGCTTGTCTAAAATTAGAGTGTACCAAACATCTATGAACTTTATCATAAAAAGTTTTTACGGTTTATGTGCCTATGCCTTTCAAAAATAGCTCTACCAGCGGGTCTGCCATGGATACAAGGTCGTACTTTCCTTCTGAGTGCAACCAGGTGTTGATCACCTCATCTACGGCTCCAACAATAAAGCGCTTAACAAGTCCCACGTACAAATCCTTGCGAATGATCCCTTCTTCCTGGCCCTGCTCGACTATCTCGGCAACAATATCCAGATACATTTTGGACATCTCTTTGATCTGCTGTTCTACCAGGCGATGACTCTTGTGTGTTTCGGTAAAATATACCACAGCCATGTTGCGATCACTCTGGAATTCTTCAAGATGCCGGCGTACAAGGCTCCGAAGTTTATCTATCGTGTTATCTGCCTGCTCGACTTCTTCCCTCAAACAGGCAAATACCTGTCTGGTCCTGAAACTGAAAAAGTGGACCAGAATGTCATCCTTATTTTTAAAATAAAGATAAATGGTGCCGTCAGCCACTCCGGCTTCTTTGGCGATCTGTGATACGGTTGATTGAAAAAATCCCTGCTCAGAAAACACCTTCACCGCAGCTTCAAGAATTCGATGATATTTGTCGTTTGCTTTTTTGTTAATGGTAGGCCTCCCTCTAACTAATTGTCTTCCATTTTTATGAATGAGCATTCATTCATTTATCAAAAAGGTATTTCAGTGTCAAGAAAAATCAATGCAACCTCCTTGCCTTGATTCTATACCTTTTTAATTTAATAATAATTAGTTGAATAGGATGGGATAAATTTTATGCATCAAAAGGCGTGTTTAGCATTGTTTGACTGAATGAGCATACATTCATTTTCAATAGTGTCCATCCATAAATGAGGATTTTTGTTCAAGATCAAGGCATGCGAAAAAAATAACCACCCCGAAAACGGCTCGGGATCTTCGTCAGGCATATAGTTTATATTCCGAGGATTATTTTTTGAGCATAACGCAGAGATTGGGCAAAAAGACCATTTATGGACGGACACTAAATAACTATTCTCGTCTAATATCTTTAGTGTGTTTGGTTAAGGCTTAATTATAAATGGCTGCTTTTTGATTCTGTAAATATTGAAGTCTTTTTGGTCAAAGGTAATAATATCACGTATCCCTGTATCAATTGCGAGGCATACAATTGTGGCATCAGCGTAATCCATAGGCAAATCTGAGTATTTTTTAATGAGATTTTTTGTTTTTTTCAGACTCTCAATATTGGAAGGAATTATTTCAACCACTGATTTAAGAACAAAATCAATGGCAGCTGTTTGAGCTTTTACCGAAAAGTTTAGCAGGTAAAGAACTTCCGTCAAAACAGCTTCGGTGGAATATAGTTTCCCGGAATAATTCTTGAGCCATTGCACACAAATATCATGCTTTGATTCACTTCGATCTATTAATGCAACCCAGGGGCCGGTATCTAAAATGGCATTCATTTGCCATCGCCTTTAATTTTCTTTATAAGGTGATTGCGATGACGCTGCCCAAGGTCAGGAACTCCACTTTCAACAACACCTAAAAGATGCTTAATCTTGGCGAATGGTTCGACTGTACTATCATTGTATTCTTCTATAAATTTTTTTATGGCCATCCTGGTTACATCTGATTTCTTAAGGCCCATTTTTTTTGCGATTTGCTCAATCCTGCTCATCTGTTCATCAGGCATTCTTATTGTAAGCTGCATTGCCCACCCCCTATATAGATTTTAGGTATTATGATTGCAATGTAGTCTTTTTGATTCTATAAGTCAAGAAGGGTAAATCCGGAACGTTCGTGCGCAGCGTGCATAAACTCTTGATACCGGGCTATCCGGGACGTCCTTAAGCTGGCTTATTTACTTATTTATGGACGTCTCGGAAGTCCTTTGGAGCGCTACGCTTGAGGATCGCTTCGCTTAAGGGGGAAAAAGTCTTTTTATCAATACCCCTCAAGGCCGCCAGGCCGCTCCTCAAACGCAGTGCTCCTCAAGCGTAGCGCTCTTTAAGCATAGCGGTCTTTTCTATCGCCGCTGCAGCACCCCCAGGGTCTCGATCATGGGAAGTTCATGGAAAAGGCCGGAGTCAACGGCCTGCTGGTAGACCTGATAAGGTGCCTGGCCGCCCTTTGAAGGGTCTTTGAAAATATCGTGAATCAGTAAATATCCATGGGGTATGATATGCCCGGACCAGGCGTTGTAATCCGTGAAAACCGCCTCAAACGTGTGCCCGCCGTCGATAAAAACCAGACTGAGCGGTGTTGCCCATAGACGCGCAGCAACAGCCGACTTGCATACGATGGGTACAACCGTATCTTCGAGCCCGGAGATTTGCAGGGTTTTTCTGAATTCTTTGAATGTGTCCACCCGGCCGATCTGTGGATCGAAGAGTTCAGGATCAAAATACTCTTCGCCGGGCTGCTGTTCTTCGGAACCCCTGTGATGGTCAATTGAAAAAAGGGTGCTGTTGTTCTCCCGGCAGGCAATACCCAGGTAAATGGTCGATTTGCCGCAGTAACTTCCGATTTCCAGACAAGGCCCCATCCTGCTTGCTTTTAGAGCAAACTGATAAAGACTGCCACCTTCGCGGGTATCCAGAAATCCCTTCACATCCTTTAGCAGCTTTTCATCAGGTTCCATAAATAAAATCGTTCCACAAATAAAATCGTTCCACGATTTTATTTGTGGAACGATTTTATTTACTCCTAAAAAACCTGGTCCTCTGGGCCAGGTTAGAGGCCTATGGCTCTGCCGAAATAAATTGATACAA
>JAQYVG010000108.1 GCA_030145595.1 Desulfobacterales bacterium
AGCAGGTAGTTAATAAACATAATTTTTCTCTGATTAATACATAATCAAATTATAAACTAATGTACGTCCCCTATTTATAGTACAGGTTTTGAATTAAAGATTCGAAATCCCAATCAATGCCAATATTGAGGTGAACCTGGATTTGCGATTGAAGGCTATCATGCATTGGGTTAACGGACAGCTTGAGAGGTGTGAATGAAGCGTAGCGGAATGAGCATCCTTCTCCAAGCTGAGGTTCGGCGCAAGACAATTTTAATCTAATAGCTGGAGTTCAAGAATGTCTTCCATGAGACTAAAATGGTTATCTAATGAGTAAATTTTACATCGATTTTGTTTCGCGTTTTGGGCGACTATTAGATCAGGAATGCCGATTCCATTTAAACCATTTTTCAAACATTTGAATTGGAACTCAATGATTTGATCCCAATTAATAGAAAGTTCTAATCTGTTAATGTTATATAATAATTTTACAATTTTCCGTTGGTTGCGAACTTTTAAAAATGGAACCAATTCTGCAAGAATAAGATCATTAATAACAATAAGGTTTTCATCAATTAAGAAATCAAGCTTTTCAGAATTATTCCCGCTCCTGAAATACTCTATCCATATGGATGTATCTACTAATACCGACATTAACGCCCTCTAATGGCGTTCATGTCAATGTCTAAATCTATCTTGCCCTTAAATTTTTTCAACCCGGAAATCTTTGATTTCCTAATCAACTCTTCTAAGGCGGTAATAATAACTTTGGTTTTTGTATTAATATGAGTCGCCTTCATAGCTTCATTAATTAAATCTTCAGGTAAATCAAGTGTTGTTCTCATCCTTGGCCTCCTTGCCCATAGGTTATGCATAAAATTAACATTTAATGCATATGATGTCAAGTTTGCCGAATCGGGATGGGCTGCACAAAAAGCCGTTTATGCCGTTTCGAACTGGTACAAAATCTCGCCGGCTTTTTGTGTCAGTCTGAATCCTGTTGTTCAGATTCAATCAAGGACGGCACTTCGTCATCCGTGTCTGCTTTTTTCCTAAGCCCCCTTGATTTATTTGAGTAGAAGCCATAGTAACGAACCATCTGTTCGCTCTCATTGGGGATATGGGTAACGAGCCGGGCCAACCAATCGAGCGCGTCTCTTTTTCGTCCTGATTATGTTGAGTATTTTCGGTTGTGCCGGCGGTCCACAAGGTAAAATGCCCAGAATTGAAAGCCCGACCGAAAGCGAACTTAAGCAGAACTGGAAAAATTACACTAACAGCCACTAATAATCAGTCCAACAAAAGCGCCAAACGCGGCGCCGCTTATTCCACTGATATTAAACCCACCATATGCGCATGCAGCCACCACAATAAAGCCTGATACGGATAATACGATAAACGATGTCTTTTTGTAAAACTTTTTATCTGACATTGAATTCATGTGCCCCCATTTTTAATAGCATTAGGTTTATTATCGGCATAGTTTGACACTTACTTTAGGGGCGAAACATTTAATACAACGGTCACCGTGGTCATAGATGGCCAAAGATACCATGGATGTGGTAGAGCACTTCACTGATACTTAACCATCGGGTAGTGTATCCTGTCTAATTTTAAATATGACAGAGCGACACGCGGCGCAAGCGCCTGCGCTGCGCGAGCGATTCCACAAATATACAATCTGCAATCTGCAATCTTCAATGCCGGCCTGTCCGGGCCAGGAGAAGGAACACTATCCGATGGTTAAGTATACTGGGTCTGGGGACGATGGGAAGGCCAATGGCACGCAATTTAATTGATGCCGGTTATGAAGTCCGGGGGTGGAATCGATCAAGTCTTCCCGAGTATATGATTGCTGGAATTCAACTGTGTCAAAAATTAGAGGAAGCGGCCCGGGCTGATGTGTGCCTGCTGATGCTGCTGGATTCAGCTTGAGTTAATGCGGTACTCGAACAATTAACGCCGCACCTGTCGGCCGGTCGAATTATTTTAGATATGGGCAGTTCAGATCCGGCCCAATCCAGAAAAATTGCCCCCAGGCTGGCAGCCGAAGGTATCGGCTGGGTGGATGCCCCGGTCTCCGGCGGACCTGAAGGCGCATCTAAAGGGACGCTGGCGATTATGGCCGGCGGCAAATACAATTAGTAATGATAATTCCTGCTCCATATTCAATAATTAGCCCTGATTTCGGATTCTACTAATTCTTTCAATTGATTGTAACCAAATCTTTGAAGAGGCTTCCCATTTACGAAAAATCCGGGTGTCTTCCTGACATTGAGAGTTTTAGCGTCTGCAATATCTTGTTTGATAAGTTTTGTAATTTCAGGGTCATTCATATCATTTCTAATTCGTTCTAGATTGAGTCCCGCGCTTGGAAGGAACTTCCATATTAAATGAGGTTGGGGATTATGATGACTTGCCCAATAACGTTGGGATTTGTACATAACCTCCAAAGTCTCCCAATACTTTCCTTGTTTTCTCGCCGCTTCAAGAATTTTGACAAAATAATCTGCACCAGTATGAAAAGGGGCATATCTGACAACGAGTTTGATTTTACCTGGATTGGCTGCCATCATTTCCTTAACGAATGGGTGAAAAGCGCTACAGGTTTCACACGCAGGGTCTGAAAATTCTACAAGATAGACTTTTGCATCATCACTGCCAAGTGTTTGTGAATGTTTTCTAACAAAGGTTGAAGCGTTTGCTTGGGCCATAAAGCCAAATTTCTTTGCTTGCTGGTTTTTATATAAGTAACCTCCCAGTACAAACAAAAGAATAATAAAAATACCTGAGAGTATAACTATATTTTGTTTTTTCATTTAGAAAGTCTCCTCTTTAATATAAATAGTAATGCTACTACAGTTGAAAATGATATTAGGGAAAGCATTGGAATTGTCAAAAAACCAAACAAGTCTATGTAGGTCTCTGAACATGAAACGCCTTGGCTGCAAGGTTGTATGCTTTCAGGAATAAATCCGGAGTACAAAAGGTAGTGATAAAATGCGAAACACCATCCAACGATAGCTAAAGGAAGGGCATACTTAACGATGTTTTTATCAAAAGGAAAGAGCCCCACTAATAAAATTAAAACCAAGGGGAACATGAATATCCTTTGATACCAGCACAAAGCACACGGAGGAAATTCCATTATTTCACTAAAAAACAAGCTCCCCAGCGTTGATATACCGGCTACTATCCAACATGTAAAAAGAATAGTCCAGTTTGAATCGGACGTTTGATCTAAATTAGTCATATTTGATATTTTCCTGAAATGAGCAATTAAATTTGTCCTAAATTGAAAGGCAACCGGTGCGTTTCAATAGTGATGGCTAATTTTTCTGAATCAAATCGCGGAATAAACGCAGGATATCCGGCTGGGACCAGTCTAATGGACCTATAACTTTCTTGGCGAGAATTCCATCCTTATCGATGATGTAGCTCTCAGGTACTCCGGTAGCCTTGTAAATTCTTTTGATAGTCCCCATGGAATCCATCAAAGCCGGGAAAGTCAGCTTGTATTTTTTCATGAATGGAGCCACAACCTTGGCCCCCTGGGAGTCAATGCTGACCGCCATTATTTCAAAATTTTCACTTTTTAATTTTTGGTAAAGATTTTGCATCGAAGGCATTTCTTCAACACAGGGGGGACACCAGGTAGCCCAAATATTGACGAACACTACTTTGCCCCGGTAGTCGGACAGGCTGACCTTTTTCCCATCAAGCCCGGGAAATGTAAAGTCAGGTGCAGGCAGACCAACCCTAACCGGTGCCTGGTTCGCAGATTGAAAAAATGGACTGTTTTGCTTCAGCGACCAAACGACCAATAAGGTAGTGATCGCTAAAAAAGCGCTAAATGCCGCGATAAGGTTAATTGGTTTTTCTTTTTCTTCCATCATCTATAATCTCACTTAATCTATCAATTCGAATTTCCAGCGTTTTTTGTCTCTTCAGCATGCTTAAAATATAAATGAATATAATGCTCCAGGTCAAACTAAAAGCTGCAAAGAGGTAAATCGTACTCCCCATGGTTCTATCCTTTCATTTTGTTTAAGATCAGTTAGAGTAAAACTTTTCTTCGACTAAAGCGCTGACCATTTCCGTGTCCATTCTCGTCTTTTCCAGCCTGATTCTGCTTTTGAGCAGACAGAAAAACAGCAGACAAAAGGCCAAAAATGTCAATGCCAACGTATGTTTCATTGGTGTTGAGATATTGATGCCCCGCGAGGAGATCAACACCGGATGTATGCTTCTCCACAACCTGATGGCGAGGAAGGTAATCGGAACATTGACAAAACCTATAATTCCAAAGACAGCCGAAAAATTGGCCCGCTGATGCTCTTTCACCACGCTTCTCAGCATTAGATAGGCGATATAAACAAACCAGAGGATCAGGGTTGTGGTTAACCGGGGATCCCAGGTCCACCATACATTCCAGATGGGTTTGGCCCAAATAGGACCCGTGATCAAAACAATGGTGCAGAATATAACCC
Source organism: Desulfobacterales bacterium (assembly GCA_030145595.1). Lineage (GTDB taxonomy): Bacteria > Desulfobacterota > Desulfobacteria > Desulfobacterales > UBA11574 > Desulfatibia_A. Next base: position 4,470 of record JAQYVG010000108.1, read on the forward strand.
CGATCTCAGCGGAGCAAAATGCGGCCGCGTCCCATTTAAGATCCCTTTTGTAGAGATAAAGAAGACTGGCTATAAATGTGATGAAAAATCCCAAAAAAGCCAAAAAGGCCGCGGGTAAATGTATATAAAAAATTTTCTGCACAAGACCCATTGTTTTCTCAACGGGCGCGTAAAGGAATATGGCATAGAGCGCCGCGAACATCGCAAGAAAGGTTATGATTTCAAGGGTCATTTTAAATACTCGTTTGGAAGCCGACATTATTCCTCCATGATAAATCCGAATGTTAAATAGGCCAGCAGAAGAAACACCAAATCAAAGGCGACCAGAATCTTGAGCCATGCATAGACTGTCTGAATAGATGTTCCATCCAGTATCAGTCCGGTGGCCTTGACCGCCGCGATAATCACCGGAACGTAGATGGGAAAGACCAGGATCGAAAGCATCACGTCTCTTGTACTCGTAGTTGATGACATGGCTGAAAAGATTGTACCTATAATGGAAAAACCTAAGGTCCCCAAGAGAATAACCAACCCCAAGGGTAGCAGAAAGGGCAGGAAATTTTGATTATACAGGATGGTAAATACTAATAATGTAAATATTTCCATGATGACAGTAAAGATGAGCGTCCCGATCATTTTTGCCAGAAAAATTTCCCATGGGCTCACCGGGCAAAGCAGCAGCCCGGGAAGAGTTCCTTTATCTCTTTCCACGCCAAAGGATCGATTCAACCCCAAGAGACCGGAAAAGATAAACGCTACCCAGAGGATTCCCGGAATGATACCCTTGAAGCTCTTCAATCCTGTGCCGAACGCAAAGCTAAAGATAATAAGGACCAGGAATGCAAAAAGACACATGGAAAGAACCAATTCTTTGGATCTTAGCTCGGATAAGAAATCTTTCCACAAGATCGCCTGCTGTTTTTGGATGAAGCTGGCAAAGGCGCCTGAGCGGGCCATGTTTTTTCTCCTGTAAGTTTAAGGTAAATCTGTTTAAAATCATCTTTCTTTATCTTGGCTATATCCTCCTGGTAAATCAGAACTCCAGCGTTTAAAATCGCCGCTCGATTACACAGTTCAAGCCCTCTGGATAAATTATGAGAGGTCAGAATGATGGTTTTTCCCTGATCTCGAAATTTCATGAGAAGCTGTTTCAAATCTTCTATGCCCTGCTGGTCCAGCCCGGTATAAGGCTCATCCAAAAATAGTATCGCGGGATCATGGATGATTGCCCGTGCTACAGAAAGGCGCTGCTTCATCCCCCGAGAAAATGTTTGAACTTGATCGTGCGCATATGCACTCAGTCCAACCAGATTTATAAGATTTTCGATCTTTTCATTCAGTCGCGAAACATTATACATTCTCCCGTAAAAGACCAGGTTCTCAGCGGCAGTAAGATCGCTGTAGAGAAATGTATCGTGTGCAATCACTCCAATGAATTGATGCAAGGCCGCACTATCGTACCGGGTATCAAACCCTGCAATAACAACCTTTCCCGCAGTAGGCCGCATCAGGGAGCACATAGTTTGAATTAATGTCGTTTTCCCGGCTCCGTTGGGGCCGAAAAGTGCCAGGCAATCACCTTTTTTCAAAAAAAGGTCCACTTGGCGCAAGGCGGTTTTAAAACCGAATTTTTTTACCAGCCCCCTGGCTTCAATAATATATTCTTGTTTGTGCGATTCAGCCATTTGTTTAGTCCTGAAAAACCTGGTCCTCTGATCCAAGATTCTTTATACGTACTTGGAAGCACATTTGGGCATGATGGTGGTTGCTTTGAACTTTCCATCACCCGTATAGGTTCCCTCGACGATAATTTCTCCTCCCGGTTTGAAAGAATCAGGGACTACACCTTCGTAATCAACGGCAATACTGGCTTTTTCATCCTGGATTGTAAAAAGTAACCTCAAATTTTTTGGATCCCACTGCACGGACCCCGGAGAAACATTGCCCCCCACCCTGAGGGTTTGATCCTGGTTTTCGGATGGTTGAGCCAGCACCTCGCTTACCGTGAGAAAGTACGTCATGGTATCCCTTATCCCGGTATAAATGAGATATGAGATTACTGATACAACAACCAGGGAGATGAGAATCGGTTTAAATTTTGGTTTCATTTTGAACTTTTCTCCAATATATTGTTAATAAAATATCAAGCTTGTTTAGCACCACACTTTGAGCAAAACCGATCTGCAGCAGATAACTTTTGGCCGCATTGGGTACAAAACAACTCGGCCGCCTGGGCGGATTCGCTTGCATTTAACGCCGGTATTTCCCGTTCAATTTCATTTTCCAGATCCTTTGCGGACAGATTTGTTGGCCTATTTTTATTTTTTTTCAATTCGTCCATCGCTTTTATGCAATCGACCGCCTCATACGTATATTGGACTTTTAAGGTTTCATAATCTTCCTTTGAAAGCTTCCCCATATTTAAATCAAATTCAAGTTCCCTGATGGTTGCATAAGCCCCTTCTTTTTTTAAGTTTAACTCCGCCAGCAATTCATCCGTTTCAAGAGCAACAGCTCCCTCCATCCGGCCGGGTTTTAACAGCGGATTTATAATAAAAAAGGCCGCTCCAATGATTAACCCCATAATTACAAAATATTCCATTATGTTTAGGCTCCTATAATTCGAAATCCTTCAATTCTTTTTTAAACAGATCCAAATATTTTCCTTCATATACTTGTTTTTTATCGGAATCTTTAGATTCGTCGTCTGTATCTTTACCGGAAATTAAGCATTTATCTATAAAAAGATATATACCGCCCGCACCCAGAATAATCGCCAGAAAGGGAAGTATCCAGGCGGTGAGGTTAAACCCTTTCTTGGTAGGCGCCGCCAAAATCTGCTCCCCCTTAGTGTTTACAAAATACTGGATGATTTCCTCTTTTGACTGCCCCGTTTCAATCATTTGAGCGACTTGGTCTGTTATTTCTTTGGCCGGCGCACATTCCATGGATCCTTCGCAGGCGCTCACCAGCATATTGCAACCGCAAGTACAGGTGAAACCCTTAGTTATTTCTCCGGCAGTCAGCGCAAAGGCCTTAATCGCCGGTATGAATAACACCGTAAAGATTATCAAAAGTACTGCTGCGGATTTTGGTCTGCATGTAGCATTCATATTGCCTCCGCACGCGTATCTTTGGATATGCTTTGCTTGCGTTTCCTGCGATCCGGCAGCATTACAATGACGGTCCCTAAAGCCATAATGCCCCCCCCGATCCATAGCCAAACGACGAGCGGATTCACCAGTACCTTAAAGGTGGCCCAATCTTTGCCGTAGCCGGCCAGAATTACATACAAATCTTCTTTTAAAGTCATATGGATTGCCACTTCGGTGGTGGGATTCTCCTGGCCTCTGAATAAGGCTTTTTCGGGCGACAAGACTCCGACCTTATGGTTGTCGTTAAAGACCGTCAAAGTCGCAACAGTCCTTTCCTTACCGGCCGTCGGGTATTCTGAGAGACCTTCGTATTTTAATAGGTATTGCTTAATTTTAAACGATTCCCCTTTATTTACCGTTATTTGTTTTTCCGTATTAAAAGCAGTTCCACTCATGGCCATGAAAAGTAGAACAACGCCGAAATGAACAATATGGCCGCCGTATCGCCGCTTATTTCTGGCAACTAAATTCCATAATGCTCTTAGATACCCCTCTTGCAGTAATGTATGGCGGGTGCGCATACCGTTGAAGAACTCTAAAAAGAGGTTTATGCTTACAAATATGCACAGAGCCAATGTAATCAGCACAAGCAAAGAACGAATTTGTAAAACATATAATAAAGCCGCTCCAGCCGCGGAAACAACCGTAGGAAAGAGAATCTTTTTACCAAAATTTTTCAGTGTAGTTTTTCGCCAGGCAATCAGGGGGCATACCCCCATCAGAAATAATAGCGTTAAGGCTATGGGTGTGATGACTGCATTATAAAAAGGGGGCCCCACCGTAATTTTTACGCCCCGTGCAGCCTCGGAAATAATAGGAAAGAGTGTGCCCCAAAATACGGCAAAAGCTATTCCAACAAAGAGTAGATTGTTGTACAAGAAGCTGCTTTCCCTGGAAAGCAGGGAATCCAACTGGTTTTTACTTCTCAAATCCGGCAGCCTGTATATAAGCAACCCTACTGATATTATGAGAGTTACGACTAGAAAAGCTAAAAACATCCACCCCAAGGACGATTCACCAAAGCTGTGAACGGACGCAATCAGACCGCTGCGCGTGATAAAGGTGCCGAAGATGGTTAAAAGAAACGTTAAAAGGATCAAAACCATATTCCAGACTTTCAACATATCGCGTTTTTCCTGAATCATCACCGAGTGCAGATAGGCTGTTCCAACAATCCAGGGCATGAATGAGGCGTTTTCAACCGGATCCCAGGCCCAGTAACCGCCCCATCCCAGCTCTACATAGGCCCATTCCATTCCAAGCAAGTTGCCGGCCGTCAGGAAAAGCCAGGAAATGATCGTCCATTTTCTGGTTGTTTTGATCCAGTCGTCGCCAAGTTGGCCTGTAATAAGGGCTGCCAGGGCAAATGCAAAAGGTACGGTAAAACCGACATAACCCAAAAACAGCGTTGGGGGATGAAATATCATTCCCGGATTTTGAAGCATGGGGTTTAAACCCTGGCCGTCCAACGGCATGTAAGGGAGCCTCTCAAACGGATTGGTCACGAACACCATTAAAACCACGAAGAAGAAATCGATTGCCATCATTACTGCAAGAACCCAAGGTAAGAGTTTACGATTTTTTCTTCTGTTCTGGAAAATCACAATGGCAGTATATAGTGAAAGGAGCCAGCCCCAGAAGAGCAGAGATCCTTTCTGGCCCGCGTAAAAGGCGGCTAGGGTGTAAACCGTCGATAGGCTGCGGCTAGTATACTTTGCGACATATTCAATTTGAAAATCTCTGGTTACAAGTGCGTATATCAAGGCCACACTGGCTAATGAAAGTAAGCCGAAGACAGCCACGGCAGCATTTTCAGCACTGGCGATCATCTCTCCTCGACGCTTTTTGATTCCCACGACAGCAGTAAAACTCGAATATGCCGCCAAGAACATCGCAATTAATATAGAATATAATCCAATTTCACTCATGTTGTTTTATTCCTTTTTCATTCCTGAGCAATAAGGGAGCGGATAAGTTCCCGGCTCTCATCACTGGCCCAGTCTCTAGCTCCCATTACCTTGCCGATCATTTGCCCTTGACTGTCTATTATAAAATGCACGGGGTGAGATCTAATTCCATAATCTCTGGCAACACTTCCATCCTTGTCCAACAATATTGGAAAAGGCACTTTTTCTTTTTTCACAAATTTTTCTACAATTTTGCTCTTCTCCTGGACATCAACACCCAAAATAACCATGCCGCTGTCTTTGAACTCATCGTATAGTTTTACCAGAGAGGGCAACTCCCTCCGGCACCAGGTTCACCAGGTCGTCCAGAAATAGAGCAAGACAATTTTGTCCCTATAATCTTGCAGTTTAACCTGTTTGCCGGCCACGTCTCCAAGTGTAAAGCCCGGAGCGCCGGGTTTCTCCTTAAATTTATAGATACCGGCGCTGGGCAGGGCACCGGCGGCATAAGCAGCTTCCCCCAAAGCAAAGGTGGTCCAGATTCCAAAAATAATGAGCAGTATAGTAATTCTTTTCATAAATATTCCCTACCCTTTGTTTACGATCAATTGAGTTATACCTTTAGTTTTAAGGTTTGTATAATTTTACTTGAACTGGTTTCAAACCTCGGATTATGTTTTAGAACAAGTTGAACTCAGCGAAATCCCGTCATCGAGAACGTGAGCCGATCCGCCGATGGCAGGATGAGATTTTGAGTCGGATCACAATCCCACCAAGGCGAGAGGCATTAGACGGTGTTTTGAAACCAGTTATAGGAAAATTCAGGCTTGAAAACGGGGAGGTCTGAAGGGAGATAAAAAGAATCCCGCCGAAATAGAGTTGGGACTTATTAAGAAAAGAAAGCCTATGATTGGCAGAATGAAAATTACTGATAGCCCAATTCCGATTTGGACAAAGGAATGGGATATAATAGGGCAGTTTGCGCGATGAGAAACATCAGTGACGTCAGGGCCGTCAAAACAAAGAGTGGAACACACCGGCGTAAAAAGCACACTGAAAGCCATCATGCCCATTATGAAAATCAAAAAAAGTTTTTTGCCGGTGAGGTTCATATATTTTGTCTTTTTAAATGTTTAATCAATGGTGTTCAATCTCTTTGATCCTGCTTTGATCATCGACACCTTCAGAATCCCGATGCATCATCCCCCGCATCATCCCAATATGGGCTAAAGGGCAAAGCAGAAGCAAGGCATATATCCCCCACTTCCCCAGAAATCCTTGAAGGCCCAGAGCAGAGAATGCATAAATTGCGATCAATGGGAGTCCGCAGCAGAGAACCATAGCCAAAAACGGATTTTGCTTAATCTTTTCAAACATTGCTTTTAGCATTTAATTTCCTTTTTTTTAAGGATTCGACCAATTAACCACTAAACCAATTAACGAATAACCCCTAATCGAGTTTTAACTCTATTAGGGCTAGGGGCAGTTTAACGTCTTGCCCGGGACCTGAATCGGCATCCATCGCTGCAATGCGCTACTCTGGGAACCATGAAACGTTTCATAGTTATCACCTCCTTATCCTAGTTTCCATCCATAAATGGCTATTTCCCCGATGAGCGGCGTTCTCCGCGGGTT
>JAQYVG010000109.1 GCA_030145595.1 Desulfobacterales bacterium
GGAGAGAATACCTATGAGCGCTGCTGGAGAATGCCGCTTCCCGATGATTATAAGGAACTGCTCAAAAGCAATTTTGCTGATTTGAACAATATGAGCAGCACGCGTTATGGCGGCGCCATCACCGCGGCCTTGTTCCTTGCAGAATTTGTAGGCAAATCGCGCTGGGCGCACATCGATATTGCCGGCCCCGTCTATATTAAAAAAGAAACCGCCTACTGCGGCGCCGGCGGCACCGGTTTCGGCGTACGCCTGCTCTGCGACTTGCTTGAGGTGTAACCTCTATTGAGCGTCAAGAAAATGGCGGGTATTTTGCGGTTCAGGGTTGCTCTCGGTCTCTCATGGAGATCTTTGAAAAGTGTTCAATTTTGCCTGCCCCGTTTAATCTTTTAAAATTTAATCGGGGGGCAAGGCCAAGGCAGGCGAAATTTTTAACCGCAGGAATACATTGAGTATTTCGAGGATTAAAATTTGAGCCTAACGCCGGGATTGGGCAAAAGGGGACGTTTTGCAAAGGTCTCAAAGTATAGGAGTCACCTTTTAAATTTAACTGCGAACTTTGAAATGGGCATCTATAATCTCTTATGGGGTGAACACAGCCTTGTTTTAGGTAAGCAAACCCGCATTATGGGCATTTTGAATATAACCCCCGATTCTTTTTCAGACGGGGGTAATTTTTTTGCATTCGACAAGGCTGTGGCTCAAGGTGAAAAATTGTACCAAGACGGAGCTGACATTCTCGATGTTGGAGGAGAATCGACGCGCCCTTTTTCTGATCAGGTGACTGTGGAAGAAGAAATCCGCCGGGTTGTACCGGTAATTGAAAAACTTGCATCCCGGGTTTCAATTCCCATTTCCATCGATACTACCAAGGCCGAAGTGGCCAGAAGGGCTCTTGAGGCCGGCGCCTCCATGATCAACGATGTGTCGGCGCTGCGACTTGATGAAGATCTGGCAGCATTGGCGGCCGAATACGATGTGCCGGTTATTTTAATGCATATGCTGGGAACGCCTAAAACCATGCAAGTTGCTCCCGCATATGATGATCTTATTTTAGAAATTAAAACCTTTCTTGAAAAAGCTATCGATCGTGCTGTAGAAAAAGGGATTGCAAAGTCAAAGATAATAATCGACCCTGGGATCGGTTTTGGAAAAGCAGTAGAGCACAACCTTTCACTAATTGGGAATCTTAGTCAATTCAAGGCGCTGGATGTTCCCATTATGATCGGACCTTCCAGAAAAGCGTTTTTGCGCAACATCCTTAAAGACAATAATCTTGAAGATATTCAGCCTGACTTGCCGGTGGTGGAGACCGGCACCCAGGCAGCGGTTGCGGCTTCAGCTTTAAATGGCGCCCACATTATCAGGGTCCATAACGTTGCCAATACGCGCGCTACTTTGAAAATTATTGATGCTATAAAACAGGACTAAGTAAATATCCTGGCCCAGAGGACCAGGCTTTGATTTCACCCCATAGGGGTGCACTTATCTCAAATGGAGCAAATTAAATTCCAAATAACAAATATCAAATATCAAACAAATAACAATGACCGAAATTCGAAAACTCAAACAATGTCTCGTCCTGGAAGGTTTTGGTCACGCGCAGCGCAGGCGCTTGCGCCGCGTGTTGAATATTGGGATTTGAGATTTATTTGTAATTTGCTTGCCCGCCGTCTTTTTTGCGGGGTGCTTGGAATTTGTGATTTTGGACACAAAATTCTAAGGCAGAGCCGGATATCTTCGATCTAACCCAAAGGACAAAGTTTTTCAGGACTAAATAAATTATTGCCATGACCAACCACAGACTTTGGGCCATTTTCCGCCGCAGGCATGAAAAGTGGCTTGTTTTTTGCTTTTTATTGGGAGTTACGGCCATTTTATCGTGTTCCGGCTTTACTGCCCATGAAGCCGAATTTTTTATTCCTGTTGAGATTAGCGGAATACCTTCGGGATTGACCGTTACCGGATCTCATTTAAAAGGCATAGAGGTTCGTGTTCGAGGTCCGAAATCCGCCCTTGAGACCCTTGCTAAGCTGAAGCCTAAATATTTGCTGGACCTCTCCGGTGCAGGTGTCGGCGTCAAGACGATTTATTTCGACCAGCACCGTATTGCCCTGCCCAAAGGAGTTACGATCATTAAGATCACTCCAGAGCTTTTAACCATCAGGATAGAAAACGAAATTAAAAAGGAACTTCCTGTTATTATTTCTCTTTCCGGAAAACCGGCCTCAGGCTTTATCGTTGCCGGTGCTGTCGCGAAACCATTGTCGTCTGTCCTGCGAGGACCGCAAAATATTCTGGGACCCATGGAAAAAGTCCTGACAAAACCGATTGATATTAAAGGGATGTCGGAGTCTTTTAAAAAAGAAATAGTCCTTGACCTTGCCGAAGATCTTGAAGTCATCTCTGCTTCAAAAGTTGTTTTTGCTGAAATATTTATTGAAGAAAAGATTGCCGCAAAACTTTATCATGATATTCCCGTTGAAGGCCGAGACACGCAGTATCGATACAGCGTTTCACCACCAGGCGTAAATATTGAGGTAAAAGGACCGGTTAATGTCCTTGAAAAGCTTTATGCTGAAAAAGGCATAAAAGTATATGTTGACCTCAAAGGCCTAAAGCCCGGCATGTATGTAAGACGTGCGTCCATTGCACTGCCGCTGAAAACGACCCTTGTCAATGCCGAGCCCGAAATATTTACGGTAAAGATATATAACCCGTAAAAGATTTCAGCTTGTTTATATTGCGGACTTATAATAAAACAAAGGTCGTTTTGTGAGCCTGCACCTGCAAGACCATGGATGACTGGAGTGCTGGAGTGTTGGAATTTCGGGCCAGAAAAACCTATCAATGTCTGTTTATTTTCCATTACTCCAACACTCCATTATTCCAATGCTCCTGAAAAGAAGAAATAATATGTCCAACTTGCTTTGGTTGTTTATACATAATACTTAAACTTAAAGGGATAGTACTGTTATGTTACTGGTTATCGATGTGGGGAACACAAATACCGTAATCGGCGTATATGATGGTAAACATTTAATTAAAGACTGGCGGATACGTACCGAAAGGCGTACTACTGAAGATGAGTTTCACGTCCTGGCCTCAAGTCTGTTTGCCGAAGGCAATATCGGCTCCAAGGATATCGCTAAAACCATTATTTCCTGCGTGGTTCCGCCCATGGTAACCATTCTCGATTCTTTCTGCCGCAAATATCTGGGGCATCGGCCGCACTGGGTCGATGCCGGATCTTTTCCGAGCATCCCGATACGATGCAAAAATCCATCCGAAATTGGAGCTGACCGCATCGTTAATGCAGTGGCCGCATTTGATAAGTACCGCACCAGCCTTGTTATCATAGACTTTGGAACCGCAACAACCTTTGATGCCATTTCAGAGGCCGGGGAATACCTCGGCGGCGCAATCAGTCCCGGAATTATGATCGCTTCCGAGGCCCTGTTTATGAAGGCCTCTAAACTTCCCCGGGTTGAAATTTTCGTTCCTCCTGAAAACGTGATCGGCAAAGATACCGCCAGCAGTATCAAGTCGGGAATTATTTTTGGCTATGCCGGTCTTGTGGATGGAATGGTGAAACGCATGCAGGCGGAGATGGGCACAAACGCCAGGGTAATTGCTACCGGGGGTTTGGCGGAGCTTATGGAGCAAGTATCTGAAACCATTGAAGCTGTTGAACCGGCCTTGACGCTGGAGGGGTTGCGAATAATCAGCAACAACTTGTGAGAAATCCAGGTTATACTGTAAAAATCATTTTACTAGAACCGGTTCTAGTCGAGACCCATTGCTGCTTCGAGTTTTTTAATCTGCTTGAGAATTTCTTTCTTTTCCTCTGCACTCAAGTCTTCCAGTTCCAAACGGCGCTTAAGACCCAAAAGGATCATTTCAGTCCGATAATCCGTACAGGTATATTCCATGGTTTGATGGTTGGGCTATTATTACTTCAAAAAAAATACGGGGCATGCTGCTTGTAACTTGTTTATGTTAATTCCAAAATTTATTATTATTGATTGTTGATTGTCGATTTGTAGAATCACTTCATTTTTTTTAAATTGGTAGAATACCTTCAATCAACAATCATCCATCGAAAATCATCAATCTCATCTAATGCTAGGTTCTGCCGAATTTTATCAGCGTCTCCTTATAGACGCGGTAAAAAGCGGTGTTGTCCGCTACAGCGCGTTTAAGAATCTTTTCGCAATTATCGATGTTTTTCGAATTAATCACCAGGTTGACGCTCTTGTTAAAGGCCGCCATGTTGTCGTTGGTGCGGAAACGATCGGTAACAAGGGCCACGAAGATGTCGCGCCGGGTAGACATAGGAAGCTGATCCAGGTATCTAAGGACATTGTTCAGGTCCGGGTTCGAGGTATCAAACAACTCATTGATTACTACCATGTCAAAAACGTGAAAACGCATCTGCTTGAGAACTTCCCGGGCTGAATCCGGCTCGGTGGTATGATACCCCAAATTATCCAGAGCTTTCCTGATTTTTGTCCGGACGGTCTGATACGGCTCGCATAAAAGAGCGGTCTGCGCGCCTTCTTCAAGGAAATCAAAAGGCTTTTCTTCGGCGTCGTAGGCGTCGGAATCCACTTCATCGAGGAGGGTTTTTGCTTTAGCCGTTGCCGCACCAGCTCGGGCGTCAATGGAAATTTTGTTCTGGCACTTGGGGCAGGTCACCGCAAAAACCTGACCCTTGGGAACTTTTTCATCCGGAATTTTGAACTTGGCCGGGCACTTGTCACAGGCGACATTCATGATTTTCTCCTCTATAGATAGGGCCCTAATCGAGCTAAAACTCGATTTGAGGCATTAGTTTCTTAGTCGGAAAGAGTCAAAAGGACGGACTACCTGAGCTTTCTTCCATAACCGGTGTCCATCGATAGATCCTCAATGTCGGTGGTGGCTTCTCCGCGTGCAGCTTTGACCGTGTCGAGTCCGCGGCCCACGATAGCTTTACGGGAAGCGTAAGCCATGGCCGTCTCTTCATCAATTAGATCTTTTTTGTACAATTCCAAAATATAATCATCGAAGGTGGTCATGCCGAAGGGCGTGCCGGCCTGGATAATTTCATAATAGGTCTTGCCTTCGGATTCTCCTCGCAGAATAGTGTCCCGGATTCGCATGTTAGTCCCCATAATTTCAAAGGCCGCCACCCGTCCTCCCCCGAGCTTGGGCAGGAGGCGCTGGCAGACGATCCAGCGGACCGTGTCGGCCAGCCGAATGCGAAGCTGATTCTCTTCATCTATGGCGAACATGCCCAGGATACGGTTGATGGTCTGTCCCGCATCCACGGTATGGAGGGTGGTCACCACCAGATGGCCGGTTTCGGCCGCACTGAGACCGATTTCCACGGTTTCGCGGTCGCGCATTTCGCCCACCAGGATCACCTTGGGAGCCTGGCGCAGGGCTGCTCGCAGGCCGCTGGCAAAGGCGTCGAAATCGTTGCCCATCTCGCGCTGGTTGAAGGTGGCTTTCTTGTGCGGGTGTTCGAATTCCACCGGGTCTTCGAGGGTCACTACGTGGACCGATTTTGTTTCGTTGATTTCATTGAGGACCGCGGCCAGCGAAGTCGATTTACCGCTGCCGGTGGCACCGGTGACCAAAATGATTCCATTTTTTTCCAGGGCCATTTTGTAAAAGGCTTCGGGAAGTTCCATGTCCTGTAAAGTGGGAATTTTAGTCTCCAGTTTTCGCAAAATGATGGAGTAGTTGCTGCGCTGGGAAAAAATGTTGACTCTGAAGCGCGCCTTGCCGGGAAGATCGTAGGATGAATCGCAGGATCCCTCGTTTACAAGCGTTTCGGTCAGGCGTCGGTTCTGGTTGACCAGGTTGAGGGCAAAGATTTCGCCCTGAAACGGTGTAAGCGCGTCAAAGGGCGGATCGATCTCCACACCGGTGAGCACACCCGAAGATTCGACCTGAAACGGTTTGCCTACGGTGATATTCAGGTCGGAAACATTGTCGTAGGCATCAAGCATTCTTGCCAGAAGATAATCGACTTCCTGTTTTTTCATAACACCACCTCATAACAAGTTAGTTCGCTGAGTTTATGCTGAAGAATGAAGTGCTCACAATTGGAATAGTGGAACAGTGGAATTTTGGAATGATGGGTATAAATGTATTCTATCAATTACGATCTACAAAAAATGATGATTCTATCTTTTCCCCAATATTCCATTATTCCAACATTCCATCCTTCCGTTTGCAAATTGGCAAAGACCAATAAATATAGCAATTATTTTCAATTAGTTGTAGAATTTTCGAGACGTTAATTATGCATCCGTGAAATCAGTAGGCGGATTTTTCAAAAAGGGCCTGAATTTGCCCTTGTCGTTGGCCTTCGTGTAGGCTTCGTCCCCGCCGATCCACCCTTTGTTGAGCAGATCCATGATAGCATCGTCTAAAAGCTGCATACCGTATTTCTTGCCGGTCTGCATCATGGAGTTGATCTGGTGGGTTTTGCCTTCCCGGATCAGATTGCGGACCGCCGCATTGGCGATCAAAATCTCCAAAGCGACACAGCGTCCTTTTTGATCGATCCGCTTGAACAGAACCTGTGCGATAACGGCCCGCAGTCCATCGGACAGGGTCGAACGAATCTGGGCCTGCTCGCTGGAAGGAAAAACTTCGATAACACGGTCAACGGTTTTGGGTGCGCTGGAGGTATGCAGGGTCCCGAAAACCAAATGTCCGGTGGAGGCCGCTTCGATGGCCAGGGCGATGGTTTCCAGGTCTCTCATTTCACCCACCAGAATAATATCCGGATCTTCCCGCAGGGCCCCTTTTAAAGCGGCGGTGAACGACTTGGTATGCAGGCCGACTTCGCGATGGTTGATAATACAGCTCTGACTTACGTGGACAAACTCGATGGGATCTTCCACCGTGATGATATGATCCTTGCGAGTTTTATTGGCTACATCGATAATGGCGGCCAGGGTGGTAGATTTGCCGCTTCCGGTCGGACCGGTCACCAGGACCAGGCCTCGAGGAAGTGAGGCCAGCCTGGTACACACCGTCGGAAGACCGAGCATCTCGGCAGTCAGGATTGTCTCGGGGATCTGCCTGAAAACCGCTGCCACCCCGTATTTCTGCATAAAGAAATTTGCCCTGTACCTGGCCATGCCGGGAATTTCATAGCCGAAATCGATATCGCCGGTTTCTTCAAATACCTTAACCTTGTCTTCAGGTGCAATTTCATAAAGCATGCTTTTTAGATCATCATTTTCCAGAACTTTATATTTGATCCTTTCCATATCGCCAGTCAGCCTGAGGGCGGGCGGCTGTCCGGAGACAAGATGAAGATCGGAAGCACCCTGGTCATACATTAATTTAAAAAACGCGTCTATTCTCGCCATTTCATTCTCCCGATTCTTTAGGTTGTTTTAAAATCTTCAATTTGGCATCTTCCTGGTCTAGAACTTCGGTCTCTTCTTTACCTAAGTCGAGGAATTTGGTATGGTTTTCCAAAATTGAACGGACTTGAATTTCGATCTGGATGCGCTGGCGTTTCAGTTCGGCAATATCTTCATGAAGCTGGGCCAGCCGGCTGTGGGCTCTGTTGAGAAGTTTTTCGGCTTTAACTTCAGCGTCTGCTATAATCAACTCGGCTGATTTTTGAGCATTTTTTTTCATGTGATCTAATACTTTCTGGGAGTTGAGCAGGGCACGTTTAAAGGTTTCTTCGCGCTGCCGGTAGCCCTTGTTTTCAAGCTTGAGCCGACTAATTTCATCTTGCAAGCTTATGTTATTGCTCTGTAATGATTTGAATGTATCGGCTATTTGTTCAAGGAATGCATCGACCTCACGTACATCAAAACCTCTGAAACTGATCTTAAACTGTTGCTGCTGAATATCAAGGGGGGTGAATTGCATGATACACCTGTTTTTCACTGGTTACATAAGAGACATCGACAGCCTAAGCAGGCTATTGACAACAAAGTTTTGCAAAAAAACGACGCCAAGGATAACTATTATCGGAGAAATATCAATACCGCCGAAACCAAAGGGGAATCGAGTGCGGATAGGATCTAAAATCGGTTCAGTAACGGTATGGATAAAGCGTACAATCGGATTATAGGGGTCAGGATTCACCCAGGACAGCACCGCCCGCGCCACAACGATCCACATGTAAAAAGTGAGAACATAGTTAAGGACGATGGCAACTGCCTTTAAAAAATTACCTATGATAAACATATATATAAAGACCTTTTATCTTTTGGGGCTAATTGCAGAGAAAAAATTTTATTGTAAAAATTAATTATATTCTTGAAGATAAGTCAATACAAAAGACTTTTGTAACTTCCTGTATTTACAAAGTCAACTGAATTTATTGGCTATTTGCTGTATAAACAATATAAAGGAAATAATCAAAAAAATCAACGTCTGTCACATTTTGTCACAAAAAGGGTAGGGGTGAATCGGTTCTGCCCTTTTTTATTGATCTTGAGGTTTTGATTCCCATTTGGTATCTTCAGTTTTCAGAAATGCACGATGTAGACAAGATATTTCAGGCAAAATCATTGACATACTGAATATTCAGACGATAGAAAGATGTCATATCGCAAGCCCGTATCTCTCACAGGGAGTTTTAAGGGTTTTTTAATGGTTTGAACGCATAATAGATTCAGTCAGTTAGCCCGAATATGCGCGACTTTTCAACACCAAAAGGGGTGCGCAGCTTGAGGGGATAATATTATTGACAACCGTTTAAGGAGGAATCGAATTAATGTTAAAAGACAAAACTATCAGCATGATCGGAACCGGGAATATGGGGGAAGCCCTTGTCAGCGGGCTGATTTCATCGAAGTCAACCGCGGCCGAAAATATTATTTGTACGGATATTAGAGAAGATCAGCTTGAATCCGTAAAAGAAAAATATGGGGTCGCTGTAACGACAAACAATCTCGATGCGGTTGAAGCATCCGAAATTATTATCTATGCGGTCAAACCCCAGATCATCGCCCCGGTACTGGTCGAAACAGCATCTAAGCTGGATATGAGCAAACTTGTTATCTCAATTGCGGCCGGCGTTCCTTTGGCCGCTATTGAATCTTGTCTGAAGAAAAAATTACGCCTGATCCGAGTCATGCCCAACATTGCCGCTTTCGTTAAGGAAAGCGCCACGGTCGTGGCGGCCGGAGAAAATGCCTCCCAAGATGACGTTAAAATGGCAATGGCCATCTTCGATTCCATGGGTAAAACCATATTTTTAAAAGAGAATGTTCTGATGGATGCCATAACGGGCTTAAGCGGCAGCGGACCCGCCTACATCTTTTTAATTGTCGATGCTTTGGCTGATGCCGGTGTCAAGATGGGGCTGGCAAGGCAGGACGCCCTTTTCCTTGCAACCCAAACGGTTTTAGGGTCTGCCAAACTGTTGATGGAGACCAAGGAACATCCCGGAAGGTTAAAGGATATGGTCACCTCTCCCGGCGGAACCGCCATTGCCGGCATTCATACTTTGGAAAAAGGAGGACTGCGCACGACCCTGATGAATGCTGTTGAAGCCGCCACAAAACGCTCCCAGGAACTGGGTGAAATAATCACCAAAAACTTTTCCAATAGCAGTTAGAGGCTGAAATAATGACACAATTTGAAATGAAAACGATTAAAACATTTGATTATGACCGGCCGGCGATTGAAAAAGGTTATGCCGGGCAAACGCTATGCTGCGATATTTCCGATGCAGATATTTCAATCAAGCCGGTTACTGATAAAATGAAGGCGGTCTTTATCGGCGGCAAAGGATTTGATCTATGGTTGCTTTGGAATGCCGTAAGCGGCACAACCAAATGGAATGATCCTGAAAACGCCATCTGTATTGCCTCGGGCCCCATGGGCGGGACACCCATATATCCCGGTTCCGGAAAAAGCATTGTAACGACTATTTCTCCCTTAACGGGATCCGTGATCGATTCTAATGTGGGAGGATATTTCGGCCCTTATCTGAAATTTTCCGGGTTTGACGCCCTGGAAATCAAAGGCAAAGCCTCCCAAGATATTGTAATTTTTGTTGATGGGATCAAAGGGCAGGTTCAGATTTTAGAGACTGTCGGGCTGCCGGATGACTCCTATGATCTTTCAGCGATACTGACAGATCACTTTGCCAAGGGTAAGCCTCGCAATATTTCAGTGGTCTCCACCGGACCCGGCGCCAAAAATTCTCTGATTGGATGCTTAAACTTTACCTGGTACGATTTAAAACGAAAGCGGGCCAGGTACAAACAGGCCGGACGAGGGGGAATCGGCACCGTCTTTGCCGATAAAAAAATAAAAGCAATTGTGGCACGCTGGGACACGGTGACGGTCAAAACGAACAATCCAGCCGAGCCGGACGCATTAAAAGAGGTTGGACGCATGCACTCTAAGGAAATTGCGGCCCTGGATCCGAAACAAAACGAAATGGCAACCATTGGAACCACTTTTCTGGTTTCGATTATGAATGACTTTGACCTGCTGCCCGTGAACAATTTTCAGTACGGCCGCCATCCTGAAGCGGACAATATCGGTCAGGAAGTTTACCGGCGCATTTTTGACGCCGGGTATGACGGATGCTGGATGGGGTGTACGCTGGCCTGCTCGCACGGCGTCAAAGACTTTGTTCCGCTGACCGGCCCGTACAAGGGGGTCAAAGTGTATGTAGACGGCCCGGAATATGAAACCGTTGCCGGCTGCGGTTCAAACCTGGGCATCTTTGACCCTCACACCATTGTTGAAATGAATTTCTACTGCGACACCTACGGACTGGACACGATTTCAGTTGGAACCGGTCTGGCCTTTGCCATGGAATGCTTTGAGATGGGCTTGCTCGATAAAACCCATACCGATGGCATGGATCTTTCTTTCGGCAACCGGCCGACCGCGCTTGAAATCGTGCATCAAATGGCACAAGGAGAAGGTTTTGGCCACATCGTGGGTCAGGGTGTTCGCAAAATGAAGTCTGTTTTCTCTAAAGACTACGGCGCCGATCCTGATATTATGCAGGATATCGGTATGGAAGCCAAGGGACTGGAGTTTTCCTTGTACATGACCAAGGAGTCGCTGGCACAGCAGGGGGGCTATGGCCTGGCGCTC
>JAQYVG010000010.1 GCA_030145595.1 Desulfobacterales bacterium
ATTCACGTCAGTGACAGCGAAGCGTATTTCACTGGGGTGGAATTAAGTTTTGGTTGTTATTCCATCGGGGTGATAGATATAAAAGAATCTATTTGCGGAGGCCGGCAAGTAAATTCTTCATTTGGTGCAGCAGCGGTCTTTTGATTTTGACTGCCAAATACAGATCGCCGGGCTCGCCGCCGTCTTTGCCGTCCTCACCCATTCCGGCAAGTCGGATTTTCTGCCCCTCCCTAACGGCCGGTGGGATTTTAACAACCAGCTTTTTAGACTTTTTCTTATGAAAGTAGGCATAAGGCCCCCCTTTGAGAGCGTCCTGGGGGGTTAGTCGAATAACATCGTTTGTGTCGGCCCCTTTTTCGGGGAATTTGGCGCCGCTGATTTGCTTCAAAACAAATCGAGAAAGTTTGCCCAGCGTCCCCTTCAAAGGAAGTTGCATTTTAGGATGACCGCCGCGCCCCAAGCGACCGAAAAAAAAGAACCCCCCACCGGCAGTTCCTGATTTTTTAAATTCAAAAGTTCGGTACCCCGGACCATAAAATTCCTTAAAAATTTCGTCAAAACCTCTCAACCCAAAGGCCTTGGACATTTCTTCAAAGATGTGGTGAATATCTGAACCGTTGAAAATATCCTGTTCAGAGTAATTTTTTCTAAATTGACTGTGGGCCGAAGATCCGAACTGCTGTTTCATTACATCATATTGACGCTTTTTTTGCGGGTCTGAAAGGACAGCGTACGCTTCGTTAATCCTTTTCATCTTTTCAGAACTTTGCGGGTCTTCCTTGTTGCGGTCCGGGTGGTATTGAAAGGCCAGGTGCCGGTATGCTTCCTTGATTTGCTTTTGATCGGCCTTGGAGTCTACTTCTAAAATCTGATAATAGTCTTTTGGTTCCATTTAATATCCAGTATTCAGTATCCAGTATCCAGAAGCCGGAACTCGGTATCTTATCAAAAAGGTATCACATGGTGTAACAAAAAGTTTTGCCCCAAAAAGCAGCAATTACATAACTAAAGAACTAAATATCACTATTACGATGCAAATTGCAAAAAATATTTCAATTAGACATCTTCTTTCTGTCCGGCCGGACAGTCTGCCTTTCTAGTTATTTCATAACGGCTGACCAACACAGTTTTAAGCTGTGGTCATTTGGCACAAAGCCGCGGCAAATCTAGCGATGCAATGAATTGGGCTTGCCGGCAATTTGAACAATTTGCCATTAAGAAACAGCTTTTTGAAGAACATGTACTCCAGACAAACGACTATATAAAGCGTGTTTTCACTGATTTCTTCTTGTAAAACCTTAATTAGCAACAGTTTACCGGTTGACTTTGCCATTTTACTGTTATAAAAATAATGAAGCAAGGGAATTCGTCCATAATCCAAACCAAAACAGGGGGGAAATCAGATGACGAAAGCAGAATTAGTAGAACAAATGGCAAAAGATGCAACAATTACCAAGGTTGCTGCTGCGGCTGCCTTGGAATCTTTTACCGCCAGCGTTACTAAAGCGCTCAAAAAGAAAGACGGCAAGGTAACTCTGGTAGGATTTGGCACCTTTCAAAAAACCCGCCGCAAAGCGCGCAAAGGCCGCAATCCTCAGACGGGTGCTGTGATCAAAATTAAGGCCAGGAACGCTGTAAAGTTCAAACCCGGGAAAAAACTAAGAGATTCAATCTAAAACAGACTGTTGCAAAAAAGGCGGTTATTAGCTTTTAGATGCTAATAATCGCCTTTTTTTTTGAAATTCAATTGGGGTGTCCGTTGTTCTTTGCTAATCAATAAGAAGCGAGATTATATTTCAACTACAGGTGAAACATAAAAAGAGGCCCTAAAAACCTTTAAAACAACGGACTACGGACAACTGACCACAGACGCCTAATCGGGTTTTGGCTCGATTAGGGTTACAGTGTAGCGGTTCCCTTCTGCTCAAGCCGACCTAAAAATAGATAAAGAAAAAGCCCTCCGACGATCATTAAACCGCAAAGTATCTGCCCCATGGAAAACGAAAACCAGACAAAGCCGATATGGGCATCGGGCTGGCGGAAATATTCTATGAAGAACCGAACGGTTCCGTAGCCGATTAGATAAAAGGAGAGCATCGAGCCCCTGGGAGTGTTAAAATTCCTAATATTCCACAGGATGACAAACAAAAATATACCTTCAAAAAAGGCTTCGTAAAGCTGCGAGGGATGACGAAGTTCCGGTCCCGGCGCCAAGGGAAAATACATGCCGACCGGTGCCGACGTGATGCGGCCGTATAATTCGCCGTTGATAAAATTACCGATACGGCCGAATGTATACCCCAGCGGAACGATGGGTGCAAACAAATCGGCCGTATTCCAAAAATTCAACTCGGCTTTGCGAATATGCAGCCAGCTGAAGATGATGATACCAACAAGGCCGCCGTGATAAGACATTCCTGCAATGCCGGTAAAGGTGATACCGTTTGAAAATTCAAAGGGAAGCAATATCTCAAGAGGGTGCCTGAGATAATAGGACAGATTGTAAAACAGCACGTATCCCAGACGTGCTCCCACAATAAGCCCGAGGATCATGAACAACATGAGATCTTGAATCTGGTCACTTGAAACATGGAAGCGTTTTTCGCGTTTAATACGCAACAGCACCAGACTGTAGCTAATGGCAAAGCCTAAAATATACATTAATCCATAATACTGGATTTTGAACCACCCGATTTCAAAAATAACCGGGTTCATTTTTTGCGGCAAATACTGCCACCAGTTTAAAAACTCATTCATAGTCAATCCATTTTTATACCTGTATTATTGAGGTCCTTTTAGACCAAATTTGTGGCATTGTCCATGGAAATATAATATAACTTAGCACACGTATTCTTCAATACGGTATCGTATTATAATTGGATAATTTATAATCACCGCAGAGCCGCAGAGTTCGCAGAGAATTTGTTTTTTTTGCTTTCCGCTGAACCCCGCTATTTACAGCGGAAAAAAGGGCGGAAAGCAAAAACATATATCACTGTGGAATAAAAAAATACGTCATCGAACTTGCGAATTAGAGCACTAAGTCCCGCTGAGATTGGGCAAAAAGACCATCTATGGATGGAAACTAGCTAATACCCTCTCTTTTCAAAATATCATAGTAAGTCAAGACCCTATGGACGAAACGGACAGGCTCGGTTCCCCGGCAGTACCCGTAAGTGGTTTTTTTATAATATTTTCGATGGCGCAGCAGCGGCAGGGTCTGCTCCAGGGAGGACCACCGCTGGGGATCCAGGCCTTTTTGCCGGGCGATTTTCCGGGCGTCGAGGACATGCCCGTGGCCCACGTTATAACTGGCCAGGGTGAAAAGCAAGCGGTCGAATCCGGGGATGTTTTCATAACGGTCGTACAGCTTCTTGAGATATTTGACCCCGCCGCTGATGCTCTGCGCCGGGTCGAGTCGATTTTGGATTCCCATCTCTTTTGCGGTGGTTAGGGTGAGCTGCATGAGTCCCCGGACCCCCGTACTACTCCTTGCCCGGGGATCAAAATGGGATTCCTGATAGATGACGGCAGTTATAAAACGCCAGTCAAATCCATGCGCCTTAGATACTTGTTTAATAATACCCTCATATTTCGGCAGCCGGGTCTGAAGCCGATGGTGATATTTTTTCAAATCCACATAATCAAAAACCTCCACCGCTGAATAATATTTTTTATATATTCGGGTGAGCCGGCGCTCCTTTTTCATTTTTTCGAAAAACCGGTTGATCTGGTCCAGCAGTGCTTTTTCCCCTTTTTTGACCGCCCACCCGATGGGCTGGGGTTCGCTGATTGCAAACAGCATGCGCACATCCGGATAATACCGCCGATTCAATAGGGCCACGTTGGAGTCGGCAATGGTGATGTCTATTTCGCGTTCAGCGACCATGCTTATCAACTCTTCAGTGGGGGTATCGTCATGGAGTTTTATGTTCAGATCGAGTCCCTGCTTTTTTAGTTCTCTCAGGCGCTCCTCGTAGGAAGTGCCCTGGCGCACATGCACGGTTTTTCCTGCTAAGTCGTCAATTTTTTTTACCTGGTAGTTGCTCTTGTGGACAATAACGTGCTGTTGAATGTCAAGATAACTGACTGAAAAATCGACCAGATTTTCACGCGACGGCGTGATGGTCATACTGGCGGCAATAAAATCACCTTTGCCGCTGTTTAAAGATTTTATCAGGCTGTCCCAGCGCGGGGTGGCGATTGTCAGTTGAACCCCCATATATTCGGCAAAGGCCTTGGCCAGATCGTATTCGAATCCCATGGGAGTGTCGCGATAGATGTAATAACTATGGGCGTTGTTGCGTGTCAAAACGGTGATAGCGCCGGTCTCTTTTATACGTTCTAACGCATTTTTTTCCGAGCATGCGCACAACAGAATCAACAGGCAAAAAATCAAGACCACAAATTTTTTTCTTCGAGAGTGCATTACAGTGACTTCTCTTGCCGAAGATGTATATCCTGAAATTCCAAACATCCTTATGCTTATGATTAAGCCTTTAATAACTGCGGTGCGGTCGAGATCTCCTGAGCCGGGCGGTCCGTTCTTCCAGAGGGGAGTGGGTGGAAAACAGATTCATCATCCCCCGCCCGGACAGCGGATTGACGATAAACATATGGGCCGTTGCAGGATTGTTATCTAATAACTGTTGGCTGCAAGTCGTTTTATTGCGTTTTGTCTCTGGCGAGGGCCTCCGGAGATGCCTCCAAAGGTTGTGTGATCGGTGTGCCCGGTTTGATTGCTGCCAATTCTTTCAAAGCTTTCCGGATTTCACGCCCCCCTTTCTCAAAAACGCCCCGCACCGCGCGATAATCTTTTTTTAACTCCCGCAGGGAGTAGTTATTCTTCTTTTTTTCCACAAACTGCAGCGTCAAATCTTTGACCGCCTGCCAGCTATCCTTCCGAGTTTGGTTGTCCAGGGAGGTCAGGTTGTCCAGCTCTTTGACCTGCTTCCGATGGAACCGGGCTGTTAAGAATTTTAAAACCAATATCATCCACAGCAGGAAAAATGCGGCAGTGAGCCCGGCAACACCACTCACTAACAAAGAAGAATCCATTGCGGACATCAGCCCTCCGGCATAAACCAAGAGCCCAACGGCTGCCGCCGAACCGACCAGACTCAACAGCAACCCCGCCAACATGGATTTCAGGCGATACCAATAGAGTTTTCGCCGGTAACTGAGCAGGGCTTCCAGAAAATGCGACAAGCGCTCGCTGTGGGTCTCCACGAAGGTGGCTAAATGATCCAGGCGATGCTTGGGGGCTTCCAGGACGGCTTTTTTCAGTACCTCCCGCTGGTTTTCCAAGTATTGCAAATAGCTGGTATCCTGCTCCAGTCGATTTTTGGAGTCTTTGGCCGCCCGGGGCGAATAGGTTAGATGGATCATGGGGATATCTTTGCGGCCCGTAATCTGAGACAGATTCCAGCACAGCGTACCGTACACCCGCAACAGGTCGGTCAGAGAGCCGCACTCGTCGATGCGGTTCAGAACAAAAAGGATCCGATCTTCAAAGGTCCGGACGGGCAGGGTTTCGCGCAGGCTGGTATGCGCTTCCCGGATCGTGCCGGCTTTATGGGGATCGAAAAGCACCAAAATCAGGTCGGCGATCTGGGCCAGGCCGCCGACGACATCCTGGTAACTATAGCCTCGATCGCGCTCGGTGATGCTGTCGAGCATCCCGGGGGTATCGATGATGGCCAGGGTCTTTAAAAACTGCGAGTTGACTTTTTTGAGGCGAAAGTGAGAGGCAAAGCGCTGACCGTGTTGTTTAAGGGTCTCAAAGGGAAATTCCGGGTCATTCAGCAGGTGTTTTCCATCGCGCACTTCGGCCACACGGATGGGGCTGTCGGGTGCGGATGTTTCATCGTAGGTGATGATGGTAAACGAATCGTCGGTAGGGGCCTGCCCGGTGGCCTGAATATCCGCACCTAAAAATTCATTGATCAGGGCGGACTTGCCGGAGGAGTAATTGCCCAGCACCAACACCAACGGGTGCCATTTGATGTCGGCCTCCAGCGGAACTTCGCTGTAACCGTATCGCAGGGCCACCGGTGTGAGGTTCTTTTCCACCATTTCCACCAATCCCGCGTGCATGGCGCTGATATGGTTTTCCCGTTTCATTGGCATGGCCGATATCTTTTAGTTTAGCGCTCAGATTACGATCATTGTTTGATCAGAACGTTTTTCAATGGCTGAATTTTTAACTACCTGAACAGATGATGGTAGTCAAGCACAATAGCGCTAGAATGGGGAGGAACAACCCGTGCAAAGAAACGATTTTTTTTAAAGCTAATGATTTACTTTTTGGCAACGCTTTCGACTTGATAATATACGGATACCATCCAATCGGAATAGGATGTGTCCATGCTTTTCAACCCATTGGATAAAAAACAGATTGTTTTTGTTCTGCTTATAATGCTTCCGCAGCCCGCAGGGCTTTAAAATATTTTATCTGCCAAGCCTGTCCCGCCTGACCAGCGGGAGTCGGCAGAGAAAAATGTCTGTGTGTTTGTCTGCGGCTATTTTCATATGAGCAACACCTCAAAAAATTAATGTTTAATCTTAAGTCGTTTTACAAAGACCCCGAACAGGTTTGACATCAAGTCGTCTGTGTTTATTTTTAGGCAAATTAAATGTTGATGAATTCGTAAGAACTCGAATTCATCACGTTTTAGGTTGTAGGTGTTAGGCTGTTAGGTTACCTTGTGCATACAGAAGCTTAAAACTTAAAACCTAACTGACAATTAAAACTCTCGTAAAAAGTGTTTCATACTTTTTGCGAAAACAGGAGCCCCAAATGCGTTTTGATAAATTTACCATTAAATCACAGGAACTGGTCCACAGTGCTCAAGCTCTGGCATCAGAGCATCATAACCAGCAAATCGAACCTGAACATTTTTTAAAGGCCATGCTGAGTGCAAAGCAAGGGGTCGCCGGAGCCATGCTGCGCAAGTTAGGGGTTTCACCGAATGCTGTTGTCCAGGAACTGTCACTTGCCCTTGACAGGCTGCCAAAGGTCAGCGGAACGCAAGAGGTCTATCTTTCTTTGCGGGCAAAAGCCATACTGGATACGGCTTTTCAAGAAGCGACCAAAATGAAGGATGAATATGTAAGCATTGAACACATATTGTTGGCCATTGCAGACCACAAAGAAGGCGAGGCCGCTAAAATCCTTATCCAAAACAATATTAACAGAGAATCGATTTTAAAGGTTTTGATGGATATCCGCGGGTCCCAGCGCATCACAGATCCCAATCCCGAAGAAAAATACCAGGCGCTTGACAAGTTCAGTCGCAACCTTACCGACCTTGCCCGTCTGGGCAAGCTCGATCCGGTTATCGGCCGGGATGATGAAATCCGGCGGATTGCACAGGTCCTTTCAAGGCGTACCAAAAACAATCCGGTCCTCATCGGCGAACCCGGTGTCGGAAAAACCGCCATTGTCGAAGGCCTGGCTCAACGCATTGTTGAAGGAGATGTTTCCGAATCTCTTAAAAACAGACGGCTGGTCGCCCTTGATATGGGGGCGCTCATCGCCGGTGCCAAATACAGGGGCGAATTTGAGGATCGCTTGAAGGCGGTATTAAAAGAGGTTGAAAAAGCCGAAGGCGAAGTCGTTCTTTTTATCGATGAATTGCACACTTTGGTCGGCGCAGGTGCCGGCGAAGGCGCTATGGATGCATCCAACATGTTAAAACCCGCCCTTGCCAAAGGTACCCTGCGGTGTGTGGGAGCAACCACCTTAAATGAATACAGAAAATATATTGAAAAAGACGCTGCGCTGGAAAGGCGGTTTCAGCCGGTTCTGGTGGCGGAGCCCAGCGTTGAAGATACTGTTTCCATACTGCGGGGGCTTAAAGAAAAATACGAAGTTCACCATGGCGTCAGGATTAAAGATTCGGCCATTGTTGCAGCCGCATCCCTTTCCAACCGCTACATTGCGGACCGCTTTTTGCCTGACAAGGCCATTGATTTAATTGACGAATGTGCCTCCAAGCTCAGAATCGAAATCGACAGCATGCCGGTTGAAATCGATGAAATGCAACGCAAGACAACTCAGGCTGCAATCGAGCGGGAAGCATTAAAAAAAGAGACCGATGATGCCTCCTTAAAACGCCTTGCAAAACTTGATGCGGATATCGGCAGGATGCAGGATGAAATCCTGGTAATGAAAGCCCACTGGCAGCATGAAAAAGATTTGATCCAGACCATCAGAACGATCAAGGAACAGCAGGAACAGCTGGGCATTGAAGAACAGCAAGCTGAAAGAGATGGTAATCTGGCGCTGGTAGCAGAAATCAGATACGGCCGGGCAACAGAACTGCAAAACCGCCTGGCCGAAGCCAACGAAAAGCTCGCCCGGCTTCAGGAAGACAGCAAAATGCTCAAGGAAGAGGTCGACGACGAAGACATTGCCGAAGTCATATCCAGGTGGACCGGTATTCCGGTAAGCAAAATGCTCGAGGGTGAAAGAGAAAAGCTGGTTCATATGGAAAAGCGCCTTGCCGGGCGGGTGATTGGCCAACATAATGCCATATCGGCGGTCTCAAACGCCGTGCGCCGTGCACGCAGCGGGCTGCAGGATCCCAACCGGCCCATCGGATCATTTATTTTCATGGGACCTACCGGAGTCGGCAAGACCGAATTGGCCAAGGCGCTGGCGGAGTTTCTTTTTGACAGCGACCAGGCCATCGTCAGGATTGACATGTCAGAATATATGGAAAAACATGCCGTCTCAAGGCTTATCGGAGCACCCCCGGGGTACGTGGGATACGAAGAGGGCGGATACCTCACCGAGGCTGTACGCCGGCGTCCTTATTCGGTCGTATTGTTTGACGAAATTGAAAAAGCGCATCCGGAAGTGTTTAATGTATTGCTCCAAATCTTAGATGACGGCCGCATGACAGACGGCCACGGCAAAACTGTCGATTTTAAAAACACTCTCATTATTATGACATCCAACATCGGCAGCCAGTGGATACAGGAACTTGGAGCATCAAGGCGCCCGGAGATGGAATTAAGGATAACAGAAGCCCTGCGGGCAAATTTCAAACCTGAATTTTTAAACCGCATCGATGAAAGCATAATATTTGACAATCTTACCTTACAGCAGATAGGCGGCATCGTGGATATACAGATGCAGCATATTGGGGCCCGGCTGGCGGAAATGAATATCAAGCTGCTGTTATCCGATCGTGCCAAGTCATTTTTGGCTGAACAGGGCTACGATCAGATCTACGGCGCCCGTCCTTTAAAGCGGGCCATTCAAAAATATATCGAAAATCCACTTTCCATGGAGATTATTCAGGGTAATTTAAAAGAAGGTTCTGAAATAGAGGCTGATGTGGAAGGTGATTGCATGGTTTTTAGGCCTCTTTAAAACACAAAAAGCCCGGCATTTTCAGCCGGGCTTTTTCTTTTATGTGCTCAGCCGTTTATTCGGTTGTAGTGCTGGTCAGGTATTCATTCACAAATTTTTCATTATCGACAGCAGTAATTTCTTGCGGCAGTCTTTCCAGGGCCAGGTCAATGGCCGCATCTATCAGTTCACCTTTGACAGTATTACGGGCCTGTAATATAGAGGCATCAATCCTGCGGTTGGCATCTGCCAGCATTGCCCGGCTTTGCTGCTGAGCCGATTCAACAATTTTAAGCTTTTCCCTTTCTCCCTGTTGCACAATCCTTGCTTTCAACTCGGCAAAACGGACATCGCTTTCTTCAATGGTTTTTTGGGTCTCTCTTATTTTTGCATTGGCATCTTCTTTTTTTTCTTCAAGCTCATCAATTTCCTGGGCCAGGTCTTCTTTCTTGCTCCGCAAAAAGTTCTTGAGCGGAGTTTTGGCATACCTGTTGAGTATGAAAACAATAATTCCGAAATTAACCCACCTCATAATCAGATCATAGGTAGGCCGCCAGTTGCTTGTTTTTTCGGCAGCAAAAGCTTCATGCCCGCCTAAATGCAGGCCTAACACACCCAGCGATATCCCACCACAAACCCATAATAGTTTAGAAACGTATTTCACGAACCCAGCCTCCGATCCAGCATTTTTTCCATGATATTGATTGCCAGGGCTTCTGACTCTTGCCGGAGTTTTTTTCTGGCTTGGGCAATTTGAGCGTCAACTGCTGTTTCAACTTGTGTTTTAATCGAAGATATTTCTTGTCGGGCAGATTCCAGAATCTCAACCGCCTCCCGGCCGCCTTGTTCTTCAATTGCACATCGAACGTCCTGCGCTTCTGATCGAACCGTTGATTCCTTTGCTTTCAAAGTAGCGGTCAGGTGCTCAAATTCTTTGGTCGCATCAACGGTATCCAGCCTGATTTTTTCCATAAAGCTTTCTCGTTCACCCATGACACTGCGTAACGGGCGAAACATGATACGGTTGATGATAAACAGAAACACCAAAAAAGCGATCAGCTGGTGAAACAGGGTTGCATTGATACTGATAAGCGCTATGTTGCTGACTATTTCCATATACCGACATCCATTTTAAAAACTACGGGAATTAAACAACAAATAAAAGCAGTAATGCAATCACCAGTGAGTAAATCCCGGTGGACTCGGCAACCGCTTGGCCCACCAGCATGGTTCTGGTGAGAAGGCCTGCCTCCTTGGGATTTTTACCGATGGCCTCACATGCTTTTGCGGCGGCCATACCTTCACCAACACCGGGCCCGATAGCGCCAAAGCCCATGGAAATACCTGCGCCTAAGTAAGCTGCCGCTTTGATAATATCTGCACCTTCGATTGCCATTTGATTCCTCCTAAACAATTTTTGGGTTAATCGTTTGTCTTTTAATTATCTTTCCGTTGTTAATTTTGTGTTTTTTATGGAAAACTTTTTTCTGCCACCAAATCACCAAGGCACTAAGATAAAAATTTGAATTTCCTTTGTGTCTTTGTGGCTTGGTGGCAAATATTTTTTATGGTTCCCCGCTTCAGCTTCCATGAAGTAGGTCATTTTCACACTACAAAAATCAGGATCAGCGCGATGACCAGAGAATAAATTCCAGTTGATTCGGCAACCGCCTGACCCACCAGCATCAATCGTGTCAAATCCGCAACGTGCTCCTGGTTGCGCGCGATCCCCGCTACGGCGCTCTGGCCCGCAATACCTTCGCCGATGGCCGGACCGATGGCCCCAATGCCCATACAGATACCCGCCGCTAACAAGGCCATGGGCGGTGCTATCAAATCGGTGGCCGGAAAAGTTTTGAACATGAGGATAAAGCTGACCAGCAGGGCATAGATGGCGGTGGTCTGCGTAACCGCCTGTCCCAGAAGCATCACATTGGTCACCGGCGTTGCCGTCAAAGGCTGCCGGGCGACGCCTTCACAACTGGCTTGCGCAACCAGACCGCCCCCTAATCCGGAACCGATGGCGCCAAAGCCGGCCGAAATTCCTGCGCCCAGAATGGCCGCCCATGTCGGTGAAACCGGGCTTTGTGAAAAATCCGTAAACAATAAAATAAAGGCTACCACCAGCGCAAAGATGGCCGGGGTCTGGCACACCGCTGAACCAATCAGCATGTTGGTGGTTAAACGCCCGCCCATGGCCGGCTGCCGGGCCATACCTAGGCAACAAGCCCCGGCAGGATATCCCGCGCCCACACCGGCGCCGATGGCCCCCATTCCCATAGCCAATCCGGCACCCAACAGAACGGGCACCATCAGAATATGAGCTGCAAATTCTGTGAACAGAAGCATCATGGCGATAACCAGTGCAAAAATGGAAGCAGACTCGGCAATTGCCTGTCCCACCAGCATGGTTTTGAAAATGTCGCCTGACAGCTCCGGGTTGCGTGATATGGCTTCATTGGCACTGGCGGCTGTATATCCTTCTCCGATCGCCGCTCCAATAGCGCCGAATCCCATGGCCATTCCGCCACCGCTTAACGCCGCTACACTTACCCAGGTTTGTATATCGTATGCCATAAGTTAATTTACCTGCACTGCAATATATACCAACGTTAGCATGGTAAACACAAAAGCTTGAATCGTACCGACAAAAGCTCCGAAAAAGGCATTTAAAAAAGGTGGTGTAATAATATTGAACGTCAGGTAAGACACCACCAGAATTATAATTGCGCCGCCCATAATGTTGCCGAAGAGACGAAAGGATATGGAAATAACCTTGGCCAGTTCCCCGATTATATTCAGCGGTGCCATAATAAACATCGGTTCACAGTAGTCTTTCAGGTACCGTTTTAATCCTTTGGCCTTGATCCCGGCATGATGGGCCAGAACAAAGCCCATAAGTCCGTAGCTCAATGGCGTGTTGAGATCCTTGGTGGGCTCTTCCAGGTGGGGAATGATCCCCATCCAGTTGCAGAGCAGCAGAAACATGAACAGGGCGCATATCATGGGAGCGTACTTTTTGGACATTTCCTCTCCCAGCGCATCCTCGGTCAGGCCGTAAAGAAAGTTGACAAATAGTTCACCGACAACCTGCACCGGCCCTGGAATTATGCTTTTTTTTCTGGCGGCCAAAAACCCGAAGCACAGCAGCGCTGTAATGGCGATCCAGGTCATTACAACAACTTCAAGGTTAAACGTCAAATCGTGACCCATAACATGAACGATCAGCTGGTGGATTCTACCTAAATCTTCCATAACTCCTTATTTCCTATACCTGCTTTCCACGGGCAGACGATATAAGACTAAACACATGCTCTGCGAGAATAAAAAACTGAATCAAAAAAATTCCGAGCATCGTTGAAAAAAGGTTGTATTGTTCAAGCTTAATGGCCATTACCAAAGGCACGGCGACAATAATGTATCTGAAAAATATTGATCCGAAAGAAAACAAATAGGTTTTACGCTTTGATTTTCCCAGCCTTAACGGAAGCGTTTCTCCCATTAAGACAAAATTGACGATGCCAAACACCGTTCCCAGGATCAACCCTTTCCCCATAGCCGGTTGACCGATCAGAATCAAGAAAAATCCGGCAAAAATAGCCGTCGTTATGGCCCTGGAACTGTATTTCTTCTGGGTCTGCCTAAGCGCTTCCATTATCGGAATCGTTATTATCCTCTGTTTTGACTTCCGTTACTTCAAGAATTTGACGGTACACAACGACGCCGCCGCCGATGACCCCTAAAATCGTAAAGATCGCTACAAAAACACCTCTGGTTCCAAGCAGTCGGTCCAGATATCTTCCAACAAAAAAACAAAAAACAATACAACCGGCCATTGTAAGGCCTAGTTGCGTTACAATTGAAAGGTTTTCAATCCAAGCACGATTCTTCTTAAAGTCAAAAATCATCTTGTCGCAATCGGCATCGGCCCCATCAATAAGTTTCTAAAATTGCTAAGTTATTTAATTTTCATGGACAATGCCAAAAACAAAGCGTTAGTGGCATAACAGAAATGATTCTGCACTGTCAAGCAGATAAGTATTTTTTTGGGCAGGTTGCCATAAAAATCTCATTCTGCGTTTAAGCGGTATTGTTCCGCTTTTAAGATGCATATTCACAACCGGTTTTGTTCACGCTGCCTGAGCGCCCTTGTCTTAATTCTTCATTGGATTTGCGAGTTAAAACTTCTAATTGCATTAAATAACATTCTAATATATCGTAACCGCTGAACTGCACAGCGAGCGCTAACTCCGCAGCCAGCTTGTTGGAGCGCAGCGGAAATCCCGTGGCAACGGGGCTGCGGGTTAGCGAGCGAATCAAACAATTGATAGAATTCCTTACAGTCGCGCGAAGCACTGACGGACGTCAGAACATTCCCTGCAGTCAGCTTGATGGAGCGTAGCGGAAATCCCGCATTGCGGGGCTGCAGGGAGCTTCAATTGTAAGCACTGAAATTATAAAACCATTTTCGATAACAATTGATGCAGGTTTTAGGTAAAAGCTTTTATTATGAAACTATCTGCTGCTGAAAGGTTGCGCCGCTTTTATGAGCAGTTTGCGGGCGATGACCACGTTTTGATTGTGATCAATGCTGATCCGGATGCCATTGCAAGCGCCAAGGCGATCAAGAGATTGCTGTGGCGCAAAGTCGCAAGTGTAACCATCTCCAACATCAATGTCATCAAACGCCCGGATAACATCGCCATGATCCGGCTTTTGGGCGTTGCGCTCGTTCCCATCGATGAAATCGATGCAAGTTGCTTCAGCCGCTTTGTAATTGTCGATTCCCAGCCGGAACATAATGAAATTTTTAAAAAAATCACCCCGGATGTGATTATCGATCATCATCCTGAAACCGGTGTCCGGGCACCCTATCTGGATATCCGCCCAAAATACGGCGCCACCGCCAGTATAATGACCGAGTATTTAAGGGCCGCCAAAATCATACCTTCGGCCAAATTGGCAACCGGCCTGTTTTATGCCATTAAAACAGATACGGGTAATTTTGAGCGGCAAACGCAGATTGAAGATATACGGGCCTTTCAGTTTCTTTACCGCCACGCCAATATCCATCTTGCTCGCAAAATTGAGAAGTCCGAACTTAGGCTCGATTTCCTTAAGTATTTCAAAACCGCGCTTACCGGCATGCGCAGGCGCAAAGGAAGAATGTTTGCCCATCTTGGCCCGGTAGTAAATCCGGATGTATGTGTTATCATTGCAGACTTTTTCATGCGGATCGATTCTGTCAACTGGAGTATCGTCTCCGGTTTTTATAATAACACTTTGATTATTGTATTCAGAAACGACGGGGTTCGCAAAAATGCCGGGAGCTTGGCGCACAAGAGTTTTGGCCTTTACGGCTCTGCCGGCGGCCATAAAAGCATGGCGCGCGCCGAGATTCCGGTTGCAAACCTAAAGCCGCTGGTTGACCGCCAGGATGAAAAAAAAGTGCTGCAGTGGATTATCAGGCAGGTAGAAAAAAGAGCCGACAAAAAATAGTTGTGGGGAATAAAAGGATCAACAATGACTGCTCAAGGTGTTGAAATATCTGTGTCCATTTTAGGTTCGGGTACTTGCGTACCTTCCCTGCGACGCAGTTCGTGTTCGGTCCTTATGCAAATTAAAGAGAGTCTGCTGTTGTTCGATTCCGGCGCCGGTACAATGCGACGCCTGCTTGAAGCCGGTAAAACTATTTTTGATATTTCGCATATTTTTTACAGCCACTTGCACCCTGACCATACCGGTGAACTGGCCTCCTTTTTGTTTGCCAACAAATATTCGGGGACAGCTCGGCGGCAAATCCCCATTACTTTCGTAGCTGCCAAAGGTTTTGCCGCCTTTTATAAAAGCTTAACAGCGGTATATGAACACTGGATAGAGCTTGATCCGGAGTTATTCAGCATTGTCGAGCTCGACAAAAGCGCTGTTGATACTTACCGTTTTAATGATTTTACGGTTACATCACGCCCCGTGGAACACATTGAGTCCAGCATCGCTTACAGGATTACCAGCGCTGGCGGCAAAACGGTCGTCTATTCGGGAGATACGGACTTTTCCGAAGACCTTGTTGCGCTTTCCAAAAATGCGGATCTTCTGATTTGCGAAGCGGCCAACCCCGACGACCTCAAATCCCCAGGGCATCTGACGCCGTCTCTGGCCGGAGAAATAGCAACCCGCTCCAATGTCGGCCAACTGGTCCTGACCCATTTTTATCCGGAATGCGATCAGGTCGATATTGAAAAGGAATGCCGCAAAACCTATAATGGTCCCCTGGTTCTGGCAGAGGACTTGATGAAGATAGAACTTTGACCGGATGCTGGATGCCGGATGCTTGATTCTGGATATTAAAGCCTTTATGGTCAAAAAATGTTATCTTGACGGTGCGAGAAAAAAACAACAATACCATCAGCAATAAAGTCTTATTTCACTGGCGAGCATCCAGTATCAAGCATCAACTTGTCATCGGCTGATTCGTAGTTTATATTATAAAAAAGCCTTAATGTTAATATAGTCTAATGCGCATGCGTTATTATCCAATCTGTCTTGACATACAAAATCGTAATTGTTTAGTGGTGGGAGGGGGCTCCGTCGGCACTCGCAAGGTGATTACCCTTGTGAACTGCGGGGCCGATGTAACCGTCGTCAGTCCGTCCGCAAGCGCACACTTGCAGGAACTGGCCAATAATGCTTCCGTCATGATTAAAAATCGAACTTTCCGATTTTCCGATCTGGCCGGCATGTTTCTGGTGTGCAGTGCAACCGACAACCAGGAGTTGAACCGACAAATTCATGCAAAAGCCGAAGACCTTGGCATGCTGTGCAATGTAGCGGATCGTCCTGAAGTGTGCAATTTTATTCTCCCCTCCATTGTAAACCGCGGGGATTTGATCATTGCTGTCTCTACTTCGGGCCAAAGCCCTGCTTTGGCAAAAAAACTGCGCCAGGATCTCGAAAAGGTCTTCGGAAACGAATATGCCGAATTTCTAAAATTAATGGGCGCTGTCCGCAAAAAACTGTTAAGCCGGGACCACCGGCCGGAGGCCCACAAGCATCTTTTTGAACAGCTGATCAACGGGGGTCTTGTTGATATGATTAAAGAGCATAAACTTTCTGATATCAATGCCCTGTTGTTAAAAATTCTTGGCAAAGGGTACGAGTTCGAATCATTAATGAACGAGTGAGCCTCGTGAAAAACGCGCATAAATGGTGTCATCAGTGGAACTTATTATTCTCATTACAATCATTTTCTACCTGCTGAGCACAGTTGGCTACTTTGCCTATCTTTTTTGGCAAAAAAACTATCTTCAGCAAACAGGCTACTACCTGCTCGCCGCCGGCTTTTTGTTGCATACCATGGCGATCGCATACGGGTTTATTCAATCCGGACAGATACCCGTTAAAAACCTTTTCGAAACGCTTTCAATGGCCTGCTGGGCCATTGCCGGCGTTTTTCTGATCTTGCAATATAAATTCAAGCTTAAGATTCTGGGGATATATGCTGCTCCACTTTTGACCATTGTCATGGCGCTTGCTTCCCGGCTGCCAAAGGAACCGGTGCAGGTTGAAAACATTTATAAAAGCCTCTGGTTTATTGTTCATATTATCGCCGTGTTTATCGGTGAAGCCTCATTTGCCCTGGCTTGCGGAGTGGGGTTTTTATATCTAGTCCAGGAACACGCCATCAAGACCAAACATCACGGCTTTTTTTTCAGACGCCTCCCTTCTTTGGAACTGCTTGATTCCACCGGGTATGGATGTATCATCGTCGGTTTTACCATGCTCTCTTTAGGTCTTGTGACCGGTTTTGTGTATGCCAAATCGGTCTGGGGCAAATTCTGGAGCTGGGATCCCAAAGAGGTCTGGGCAGGTATAACCTGGCTTTTGTATGCTGCTTTGCTCCATCAACGCCTTATCGCCGGGTGGCGCGGGCGCAGAGCGGCAGTTATGGCCATAATTGGCTTTGCAGCCGTTTTATTTACTTTTTTTGGTGTCAACTTCCTGTTAAAGGGGCATCACGGAGAATTTACCCGCTGGTAAAGCGTCATGGATGAGATTGTTTTATTAGGCATAAATCACAAAACAGCACCCATAGAGCTCAGGGAATGTCTTGCTTTCTCAAACGAAGAGACCCTTGCCGCCCTGGAAACATTTAAAGCCTCACCGGCAATCAGTGAAGTGATGGTTATTTCCACCTGCAACCGGGTAGAAATTTTAGTGGCCACCGGTAACAAAACCAAAGCTGAGGAAACTGCCAAAACGTACCTGTCTGCTTCTAAAAAACTGCCGGTAGCTAAATTTGAACAAGCCCTTTATGCCCACTGCGGCGATGAAGCTGTGCGCCATATCTTCATGGTCGCCTCCAGTCTCGATTCAATGATGGTGGGAGAACCCCAGATCCTGGGACAAATCAAAGAAGCCTATAATATTGCCGGCTCAAAAAAGACTTCCGGTGTTCTTTTAAACCGACTGCTGCATCGCGCTTTTTTCGTAGCAAAGCGTGTGCGCTCTGAAACCGGAATCGGAGACCATGCCGTATCGATAAGTTATGCAGCTATCGAATTAGGCAAGAAAATATTCGGTTCGCTGGAAGGCAAAAAGGCGCTGCTCATCGGAGCAGGCGAAATGGCTGAATTGGCCGTGGAACACCTGCTTCGAAACAAATCCGGTGATATCTTGGTTGCCAACCGAACTTTTGAGAGCGGGGTACAGCTGGCTCAAAAATTCAACGGCCAGGCCGTTCGCTTTGAAGAAATCATAGATTGTCTGCAAAATGTGGATATTATCATCAGCTCAACAGGGTCACCCGACTTTATTCTCACCCGCGACCAAGTCAAAGGAGTCATGCGCATCCGGCGCAACCGCCCTCTTTTCTTTATCGATATTGCCGTGCCGCGCGATATCGATCCGGCCATAAATCGGCTGACCAATTCTTATGTTTATGATATTGATGACTTACAAGGGGTCATCGCAGAAAATATTGAAGAGCGCAACCGCGAAGCGATCAAAGGTGCCAGAATCGTCGATGAGTCTGTAATTCATTTCCGGCAGTGGTATAAGAGCCTGGGCGCGGTTCCCACCATCGTCGCGTTGAGGGAAAAAATGGATTCTATTGCAAAAACGGAAATCAAAAAAACCATGCAGTCTTTAAGCCATTTGTCGGATCAAGATCACCAGGCTATTACAAGGATGGCGAACGCCATGATCAATAAAATCCTGCATGATCCGACCCGCTTGCTTAAAAGCAATGAAGCCCAGGGTGAAAAATTTGATCATCTTGATATTACAAGAAAACTTTTTGGCCTGGATGAATAAATTGAAAAGCTGTTCCGAGTTGCGGGTTGCGGGTTATACATCTATAAAAGCTTAACCTGAAACTCGCAACTCGTAACTCGCAACTCGTAACTCGTAAGGAGGCTGTTTTGAAAAAAACCGTGTTTTTATTTCCCGGCCAGGGATCTCAGGCTGTTGGTATGGGTCAGGACTTTTACCAGGAATACGATTTTGTTAAAGAAATTTTCGACATGGCAGAGGAAATTGCCAAGATTAACCTCTC
The DNA here is from genome assembly GCA_030145595.1 of Desulfobacterales bacterium. Lineage (GTDB taxonomy): Bacteria > Desulfobacterota > Desulfobacteria > Desulfobacterales > UBA11574 > Desulfatibia_A. Next base: position 18,915 of record JAQYVG010000010.1, read on the forward strand.
GAGGCTGTGTTTTAATGGGCCCCTCGAAGATCTTACCGCAACGGTTAACCTGCAGCCGGCCATCACCGCTGTTAATCTCGCCTGTCTTGCCGCCATTGAAAAAGAGGGCATAAAACCTGATATCACCGCCGGACACAGCCTCGGCGAATACAGCGCACTATGTGCATCCGGCGTTGTTTCAAAACCGGATACGTTCAGGCTTGTCTTTAAAAGAGGCCTGCTAATGCAGCGGGAATCAACCAAGCATAAAGGAGCGATGCAGGCTATCATCGGGCTGCCCATCGATGCTGTTCAACAGATAGTCGCCGAGGCTCAACAGGACGGTGTTATTGCCGTGGCCAACCACAATGCCGAACTTCAGATTGTGATTACAGGTGCCCCGGATCCGGTCAAGAAAGCTGCGTCGCTGGCAGTAGCACAACGCGCGCGCGCCATACCTTTAAAAGTGAGCGGAGCCTGGCACAGCGATTTGATTAAAGGAGCCGAAGATGAGTTCACAGATTTTCTGAACGCATTTACGTTTATCGCTCCTAAAAGGCCCGTTATTATGAACGTTACGGGCGATTTGGTCGAAAATCCCGATGAAATAAAAGCGCTTATGGCCCAACAACTGTGCAGCCCCGTCAAATGGTATGACACCATATGCAAACTTATCGAGGACCGGGTAGAATACTTTGTCGAAGTCGGCCCGGGCAAGGTATTGGCCGGTTTATTAAAAAAGATTTTGCCCAAGGATTATCCTTGCAAAATTTATAACATCAACAGCATGCGGCGTCTGGAGCAATTTTTTAAAGAAATCACTTGACTTGCATCTTGGGAATAATCGCTACGCAAACGTTTTTTTTCTTTACATAGCGATTCTTGTAATGTAATGTTATCGTTTCAGTAAAAACAGATGAAATATAGTAACTGTTAAAGGTCTGATCATGAAAAAGAAAGATATCAAATACTTTGAAGAATTTCTAACTAACCGCCTGGAAGAGCTTTTAGCCCATGCCGGTGACACCGTCTCAGGCATGACCGCCCCCAAAGAGAATTTTCCGGACCCGACCGACAGGGCTGCCTTAGAATCCGACCGTAATTTTATGCTGCGGATAAGGGACCGTGAGAGCAAGCTGATCAAAAAGATTAAGAAAGCTCTTGAGCGTATTGAAAACCAGACTTTCGGGCTCTGTGAAAAATGCGGTTGTGATATTTCAATAAAACGACTTAAAGCAAGGCCTGTAACCACTCAATGCATTGACTGCAAAACTAAAGAAGAGGCTTTTGAGAAAGCCCTTGGATTATAAAGAAAATCTGAAAATCGACCTTCACATACACTCTACCGCTTCAGATGGAACTCTTTCGCCCATAGAAATCCTCCGCCTGGCTCGTCAACTTAACCTCGGAGCTATTGCTATTACAGATCATGACACCATGGCCGGGGTAAAAGACGCACTTGCACACGGGATTCCTCCTTCTTTAAAATTTTTAGCCGGTGTCGAAATCAGCGTCCTGCCGCCCCCGTCTTTTTCTTATCTGGAAAGTTTTCATATTCTGGGCTATTCCATCGACCCTGACAACACCCTTTTGAATCATACCCTTGGCGAACTCCAGCAGGCCAGAAAAAACCGCAATCCGCGCATTTTAAAGATCCTCAACGAGCTTGGTTTCAACATTACCTTAGCCCAGGTTCAAAAAGAAGCCGGGGAAAGTCAACTTGGAAGACCTCACATTGCACAGCTCATGATAAAAAAAGGTTATGTAAAATCTATTAATGAGGCCTTTGACAGGTACTTAAGCCAAGGTAAGCCGGCGTATGTTGATAAATACCGGCTTGACTGTGCCAAAGCTATCGAAATTATCCTGAGTGCCGGCGGCGTTCCGGTACTGGCACATCCATGTCTTATCCAGACACAGAATGATAAAATCCTTGAAGATCTTGTTGTCACTTTAATGGAGATGGGCCTGAAGGGGCTGGAAGTCTATTATCCTGAACATCCGCCTGAAAAAATCGCTCACTATACTGACATTGCAAAGCGCCATGGTTTATTAGTGACTGGCGGCACTGACTTTCACGGTTCCTTAAAGCCGGAAATAAAAATGGGGTCCGGCAAAGGAAACCTTTCCATCCCTTACGCCATCTATGAAAAACTAGTCGGCATATAATGATGGCGTCGTAAAAAGTCACGAATTCAACTTTCAAAAGCCTCGAAAGAAATATAAATGTTAAACACTAACCGTGCTGAGCTGCAGCGTGAACTTTTCTATGAATTTGAAAATGCAAATCTTTTAGCAGAAGCCCTGCGGCATAGCTCTTTTGTAAATGAGCAGGCCGATATTGGCATGCGGGATAATGAGCGACTTGAGTTTCTGGGTGATGCGGTATTAAACCTTGTTATCGGAGACATGCTCATGCAGCGCTATCCGGACTCTGAGGAAGGCGATCTTTCCAGAATGCGTGCCAACCTGGTGAATGAAACTCAACTGGCTGCGATTGCCCGCAGCCTAAACTTCGGTTCCTATCTGCAACTTGGCAAAGGAGAGATCCAGACAAACGGCCGGGAAAAGAACTCCATTTTAGCTGACACCCTTGAAGCCGTCATGGCTGCTATTTATTTAGATGGCGGTTTTGAAGCCGTATTTAATGTCATTGACAGGCATTTTTCACCATTAATCAGTGCCGGCGCAACACCCATGGTTAGCTATGATTACAAAAGCCAGGTTCAGGAATTCGTCCAGGTAACCCAACAAGAGATGCCGCTTTATACTGTTATCCACGAAAGCGGACCGGATCATGATAAGACCTTCCAGGTGCGGCTGCAATTGCAACAGCTCCATGCTGAAGGAGTAGGCAAAAGCAAAAAGCTGGCTGAACAGGATGCCGCCCGCAAAGCCCTTGAACTATTAAAAGCCGAATGAAATCGTGTAATGAATCGACCATTTATTATTCCTGTGTTTTTACCCCACCACGGGTGTCCCCACCGCTGCATTTTCTGTAACCAGGTGACGATAACAAGCACCAAAAAGAATCTGCTGGATATGAAACAACTTCACCTGCGGATCAATGAATTCCTAAAATATAAAAAAAAACAGCGGCATCCGGTTCAGATTGCCTTTTACGGCGGCAATTTCCTGGGGCTGAAAACAGATGATATCAAGCGTCTGCTTCACGAAGCCGCCAAGTTCGTCAAGGACGGACAGGTCGACAGCATCAGGTTCTCTACGAGGCCGGACACCATCAACAATCAGAGGCTGGATGCTATCAAACAATATCCGGTGGCAGCCATAGAGCTTGGCGTCCAATCTATGGATGACCAGGTGCTGGCCACTGCAAACCGCGGGCACACCTCTCTTGACACCGAACAAGCGGTAGAACTCCTCAAGGCTCGCAAATATACAATCGGTCTGCAGATGATGGTGGGCTTGCCCGGTGACGATGAAGCCAAAGCTCTTGCCACCGGTCGCAGAATTGCCGGCCTGGGCCCTGATTTTGTCAGAATTTATCCTACGACAGTCCTGGCCAACAGCCCCCTGGCCACGTGGTATCAGCAAGGAGAATATGCGCCCTGGCCTCTCAAGCAATGCGTAACTGTTGTTAAAAAGCTTTACCTGATGTTTACAAATAATAAAATTCCGGTCATCCGCATGGGGCTGCAGTCTTCGGAAGATCTCGAAGAAGGATCAACCATTTTGGCCGGCCCCTATCATCCGGCCTTCGGACATCTGGTTCATTCGGAGATCTTTCTTGACAGGGCTGCGGCCGCTATCAAGCCTGCAAAAAGCAATCATGATGCCATCACTCTAAAGGTTCATCCGCACAGCCTTTCCAAAATGAGAGGCTTGAACAATCAAAACATTGAAATTCTAAAAAGAAAATTTCAAATCAAGGATCTTCAAATTATACCGGACTCTTCCCTTTCCCCAAACAAGCTGGTTGTACGGCAATAAAGATATCGTCTAAAGTATTTTTTTGTAATGCCGATATAGTATTTAGAGCGATATAATTACGCCCCTGGAATAAACATGGGACCATATGAAATCTAAAGGCCCGGGTGTTGGTCTTGGAGGGAAAAAGTATCATGATTGAATCGAAATACTTGAAAGATGATATAAAAAATATTCAGCAGCTTTGCACACTCCCGGCTTTAAAGAGTTTTGAAACCAGGGATCTCGCCAAGCTGTTGAAACTGAGCAAAATAAGACAATATGAGGACGGAGAAATTATCATTGAAGAAGGTGACACGGATCAATGGCTTTATTTTCTACTTTCAGGCAAAATACGAATTTCAAAAAATGGGGCTCATATCTCCACCATTGATAAATCGGGTGAAGTTTTTGGTGAAATGAGACTGATAGATGGGTTAAGCAGATCATCCTCTATACACGCAGAGGGCCACACAACCTGTCTGGCGGTTGACATATCCGCAAAGCATAAGCTTGATTCTGACCATGAAGCAGACAAACTATTAAAATTATTATATAAAGTTATGATGGAGTATATATCGGTTCGCTTGCGCTTAGCAAACGAGAACCTGATTAAAGCCCAACAGGAAATGGAGGATATATCGGTTCGCTTGCGCTTAGCAAACGAGAAACTGATTAAAGCCCAACAGGAAATTGCAAGCTTGAAAAAAGGTAATCCGGCAACAAAACCAAAAGATCAAAAAAATGTATTCCAGCAACAAAACCAAAAGATCAAAAAACAACTAGCTGCTCAAAAAAACCAAAAGATCAAAAAACAACTAGCTGCTCATAAAGAGTTTGTATATACGGGGATCATAGAAACGGCAACCGGAGGCTAAGATGGGCAACGAATATCTTACTTATAGATTTGGATTTATGGCTGTGAAAAAAGGATTTGCTACACCAGAGCAAGTTTCCAAGGCTTTAGAGGTTCAGTTTGATGAGAATGTAGCGACAAAAAAGCACAGGCTAATCGGGGAGATTTTACTCGACATGGGCTTCATGGAGACATCTCAAGTCAACAAAGTGCTTGAAGACCTGTCTAATAACAACCATCTAGTATGATGCGACATTAGCAATGCAGGCTAGCCTTTTACTACCCCTATAGGTCTCAATTTAGCCACTTTTAATGAGATCCCCGCTCCATGGACCACCTCAACAACCTGAGAGACATCCTTGTAAGCTTCAGGCATTTCTTCGGCCAGGGTGGCCCTGCCGGTCCACCGCACTATGATACCCCGATCTTCCAGTTCACGGTTGATGGCTCTGCCTCTGCTCGCTTTTTTAGCTGCTTTGCGGCTCATAACGCGCCCGGCACCATGACAGGTCGAGCCGAAGGTCTCTTCCATGGCTTTCTGTGTACCGACCAGAACATAAGAAGCCGTGCCCATGTCGCCCGGTATGATAACCGGCTGTCCCACTC
>JAQYVG010000110.1 GCA_030145595.1 Desulfobacterales bacterium
GAACAGAGAAAGCTGAAAGGCTTAATTCTATCGCGCTGCTTTAAGAGATATATCTTCTCTATAGCCTTTTTGTTCATTATATCGCAACCGATTCCATAGTAAGTGTCGGTTGGATAGGCGATGATACCCCCTCTTTTAATAACCTCAACCACCTTTGTGATGAGTCGCTGCTGGGGGTTTTTGGTGTTGATTGCAATCAGCATCTGATTTGCCATTTGAGTAAAATGTTTGACTCTGTGAATTTGTTTAAACCAGCTTCAATATGTAGTTTAAAGCTTCTTGTCAATTTTCATGCAAGATTCAGGTAAAATATTACGAGTATGATTTGAATGTCAAGGAGACAAATAAAGATTGCTAAAGCCAAGCCCATTTGTTATTCGATCTCAAAGCGCGAATTTTTCAAAATAAACCGAAATTGTTCAGAAGGAGACATTTTTAAAAGGTCTCAACTGCCTTTGATGGAGGACCCATGTTAAAAATACCGCCCGAAGAAGCCTATTCATTTGACGATGTTTTATTGATTCCCGGGTACTCAGACGTATTACCACGCGATGTTAATACCACTACTCGATTAACAAAAAACATATCCCTGAATATCCCCATTGTCAGCGCCGCGATGGACACCGTTACAGAGTCACGCACCTGTATCAGTCTGGCCCGTGAAGGCGGCATCGGTTTTATGCACCGGAATATGAGTGTCCAAAGTCAGGCAGTTGAGGTTGACAAAGTTAAAAAATCTGAAAGCGGTATGATTGTTGATCCTGTAACAATTCACCCGGATCAGCGGGTGCATGAAGTGCTGAAGCTGATGGAGAAGTATCATATTTCAGGAGTTCCGGTTACCAGAGGTGATCAACTGGCGGGTATTGTCACAAACAGGGATCTGCGATTTGAAACTGACCTTGAAAAGAAAGTTTCCGAGATTATGACCAAGGATAACCTGGTTACGGTTTCTGAAGGGATTACGCTGGAAGATTCCAAAAAGCTGCTGCATAAACATAGGATAGAGAAGCTTCCGGTGGTCGACAAAAATAAGCGGTTGATCGGCATGATAACCATCAAGGACATTGAAAAGATAAAAAAATATCCGCAGGCATGCAAGGACAAGATGGGCAGGCTCAGAGTCGGTGCCGCCGTGGGTGTCGGTGCAGATATGGAGCAGCGCACCGAGGCGCTATTGAAGGCCGGAGCGGATGTTCTTTTAATCGATACTTCTCACGGTCATTCCAAAAACGTTATTGAAGCAGTTAAAAGATTAAAAGGCAATTTTAAAGATTTTGAACTGATTGCCGGCAATGTGGGTTCGGCCAAAGGGGCTGAAGACCTTATTAAAGCAGGCGTCGATGGTGTAAAGATCGGCATCGGACCCGGATCAATCTGTACCACCCGAATTGTAGCAGGTATCGGTGTACCCCAGGTAACCGCAATACTTAATTGCAGACCTGTTTCCAGCAAAACAGGAGTTCCTTTAATTGCCGACGGCGGCATCAAATTTTCAGGCGATATTACCAAAGCCATAGGCGCCGGTGCTCATGTTGTCATGATCGGCGGACTTTTCGCCGGAACCGAGGAAAGCCCGGGTGAGCTGGTTATTTACCAGGGCCGCAGCTACAAAGTCTATCGGGGCATGGGCTCCATTGAAGCCATGAAAAAGGGCAGCAAGGACAGATACTATCAGGAGGATGAGTTTGAAAGCGACAAACTGGTACCGGAGGGTATTGTTGGGCGAGTTCCCTACCGGGGCAGTCTTTCCGATAATATTTTCCAGCTCATCGGCGGATTAAAGTCCGGCATGGGCTATGTTGGATGCCGAACTCTGGAAGAACTCAGGGAAAAGGCCCGGTTTGTGAAAATCAGCGCTGCAGGTATGCGCGAAAGCCATGTTCACGACGTAATCATTACCAAAGAGGCTCCCAACTACCGCCTGGAAGTTTCGACTTCATAATTGTAAATATAACAATGTCAGACGCGATACCCGATTTTGTTCATCTGCATGTTCATACCGAGTACAGTCTTTTAGACGGTGCCCTGCGGATCGACCCTCTTTTAAAACGAGCCCGTGATTTTGGTATGGAAGCTGTGTCCATTACCGATCACGGCACCATGTTTGGCGCCCTGGAGTTTTATCAAAAAGCCGACAAAGCCGGGATAAAACCGATCATAGGGTGCGAATTCTATGTGGCGCCTCGCAGTATCTCAGATCGAACCCCCCAGGACAATAAAGGGCTGACCCACCTGATTATTCTGGCTGAAAATCAGGAGGGGTACCGCAATCTGTGCCGGCTGGCCACCATAGCCCAACTCCAGGGATTTTACTACAGACCCCGCATAGATAAAGATGTTCTAAAGCAGCACAGTACCGGTCTTATCGGTCTGTCGGCCTGTCTGCACGGTGCAATTCCCAGGCTTGTTCAGGAAGGCAAACCAGAGCAGGCTGATGAAGCGGCAAACTTTTATCTTAACATCTTTGGTGAAGGCAATTTTTTTCTTGAAGTTCAAAACAACGGTATCGCAGTTCAGGAAGAAGTGAATCAGGCGCTGTTGGATATGAGCAAAAGGCTTTCCATTCCGTTGGTTGCTTCCAATGATTGCCATTACCTCAACAAGGAAGATGTTCGGGCCCATGATGTACTTTTGTGTATCCAGACCGGCAAGACCGTTGACGACACGCAACGCTTAAAGTTTGGAACCGACCAGCTTTATTTTAAATCAAAAACCGAAATGCATGCCGCTTTCAAAAACTATCCGGGTGCACTTGATAACACCGTGGACATTGCCAAGCGCTGTCATCTTGAATTCGACTTTCATAATTATCACTTTCCCAGATTTGAAGCACCTACGGAACAGCCACTGAATGCACTTTTGGAAGAGAGTGCCCGGCAAGGGCTGGAAAAAAAACTGCAGATTATAAAGGCCAAGAACCCCGATATTGATGAAAAAACCTATATCGAAAGGCTTGAGAATGAAATCGGCCTCATCAATTCCATGGATTTTGCCAGTTATTTTCTGATTGTGGCCGATTTTATCCGCTATGCCAAAGAGCATAATATTCCTGTGGGGCCCGGCCGGGGGTCGGCGGCCGGAAGCCTCGTGGCCTATTCACTCGGAATCACGGACATTGATCCCCTTGAGCATGGCCTGATTTTCGAACGTTTTCTCAATCCGGCTCGCAAAAGCATGCCGGATATCGATGTTGATTTTTGCATCAACGGAAGGGAAGAAGTCTTTAAGTACGTGGCAGATAAATACGGCGGCAATGATTCTGTTGCGCAGATCATCACTTTCGGAAAACTCAAGACCCGGGCCGTAATTCGTGACGTAGGCCGGGCTTTGGATATTCCGCTTTTTGAGGTGGATGCCATTGCCAAGATGATTCCGGATGTATTAAATATCAGCCTTGATGAAGCTCTTCAGCAGGAACCGCGACTTAAAGATCTGGCGCGGGAGAAACCTGCAATTGCCGATTTGATAAACATCTGCCGTGTCCTCGAAGGGCTCCCGCGGCATGCCTCAACCCATGCAGCCGGTGTTGTCATCGCCGATAAGTCGCTGGTGGAATATCTTCCGCTTTACAAAGGCAAAAAGGGTGAGGTTGTGACTCAGTTCGACATGAACTGTGTCGAGAAGATAGGGCTGGTGAAATTTGATTTTCTGGGCCTGCGCAACCTGACGGTTATTGCGGGTACCCTTGCGCTTATTGCCGCACAGGGCGGCAGCCCGCCCGATCTTTCAACCCTCGATTTAAATGATCCTGACACTTACAAATTGCTTGCGTCCGGTAATACTACCGGTGTTTTCCAGCTTGAAAGCAGCGGTATGAAAGACCTGCTCGTCAGGCTCAGACCGGAAACCTTCGATGAGGTTATCGCCCTTGTTGCTCTTTATCGTCCCGGCCCCCTTGAAAGTGGTATGGTGGATGATTTTGTGGAAAGAAAGCATGGTAAAAGAGCGGTTGAATATAGTGTGCCCCAATTAGAACCGATTCTTAAAGAAACATACGGCGTTATTGTTTATCAGGAACAGGTTATGAACATTGCCGGTAGCCTGGCAGATTATTCCATGGCTGAAGCCGACGATTTGAGAAAGGCCATGGGAAAGAAAATTCCAAAGATAATGGCCGAGCACCGCGAGCGCTTTATGCAAGGCGCCACAGCCAACGGCATACCAACCGACAAAGCCGGGAAAATTTTTTCTCTCATGGAAAAGTTCGGGGGGTACGGGTTCAACAAGTCTCATAGCGCCGCCTATGCGCTGATTGCATACCAAACCGCCTTTCTTAAAGCACATTTTCCCGTGGAGTTCATGGCTTCACTGCTTACCAGTGAAATGCATTCCATTGACGGCGTCGTCAAATATATTGCCGAATGTCGCAGTCAGGGCATTGAAGTCCTTCCGCCGGATATCAATGAAAGCGGCAAGGAATTTACCGTTTCCGGTTCAAAAATAAGATTCGGACTTGTGGCTGTTAAGAACGTCGGCGAAAGTGCCATTGACGGTATTATTGAGGCCAGAAAAGATGGAAAATTCAACTCATTGTTTGAATTTTGCGATCGTGTTGATCTGAAAAAAGTGAACAAACGTGTTGTCGAAAGCCTTATTAAATGCGGTGCCTTTGATTCCACCGGGCAGTACCGCAGCCGGATGACGGCGTCTTTGGAAGAGAGTCTCGAATATGGACAGAGGCTCCAGAGGGAGCGGTCGGACCCACAGATGGGATTGTTTGACATAGCGGGCAGCCGGCCGGTTATCAACTTGCCGCCGGTGCCGGTGATCGAAGAATGGGATGAAAAACAGATGCTGGCGTTTGAGAAAGAATCTCTCGGTTTTTATATTACCGGGCATCCATTGTCCAGACATGAGGATATACTGGAAAAGTTCACCAATACCGACTCTGCTAGGCTGCAGGAACGCAATGACGGAGAAATTGTCAGAATCGGAGCCCTGGTCAGAAATACCAAAACAATCAAGACCAAAAAGGGCGATTTGATGGCTTTTGTGGCTATTGAGGATCTGCGCGGCTCGGTTGAAGTTGTGGTCTTTTCTTCAGTATATGTAAAAGTTTATGATTTGCTTGTCGATGATAATCCTATTATCGTTCAGGGGCAGCTGCAAAAGGATGAAAACTCGGCAAAAATTTTGGCGGATATAATCATACCCATAAAAAAAGCCGAAGAGACCTGGAGCGCAAGCATTCATTTCAATCTTGACATCAAAAATGCGGATAAGGCATCGTTGATTCAATTGTATAAAATATTTCAAAGACATCCGGGATCATGCCAGGGGTATGTTCACCTGCTGAGTCCCGGCAAGACAGAAACGATTATCGCTCTGCCGGATACCTTGCAATTAAAGGCCGGCCGGCCTCTGGCCCGGGAGGTTAATGAGATGCTTGGCTATAATGCTGTTGAAACTGTTTGCAGCCCGGCCACATCTTCCATAAGGCAGAACTCGAACAGGCTGACAAAAAACAGGAAATAATCTATACATTTTTTTAGGGGAAAAAGTAAAAATGCAAGTACCTTTACTCGACTTGAAAGCTCAGTACCAAACCATCAGGGCAGAGATCCTGAAGGTAACGGGTGAAGTCTTTGAGAGCCAGTATTTTATCCTCGGCCCCCGGGTTGAGAGGCTTGAAAAGGAGATTGCTGCGTATTGCTCTTCAAAGCACGCCGTGGGGGTTTCATCCGGAACTGATGCGCTTCTGATTGCCCTGATGGCCGCTGAAATCGGACCGGGAGACGCTGTTATTACAACACCCTATACTTTTTTTGCAACAGCCGGTTCCATAACCCGAACAGGGGCCAGACCGGTTTTTGTCGATATTGATCCTGATACTTATAATATCTCTTGCGAACATTTAGAAAGTGTCTTATCTGCTATGACCAGCGCGGAGCTGGCAAGTCTTAAAGCCGTTATTCCGGTCCATCTCTATGGTCAGTGTGCGGCCATGGATCCAATCTTAAAGGTTGCCGCTGAAAACAATCTTGTGGTTATAGAGGATGCCGCCCAGGCCATCGGGGCCGAATACAGAGGGCGGCGGGCAGGCTCCATGGGTGATTTCGGCTGCTTTTCATTTTTTCCTTCCAAAAATCTGGGCGCTTTTGGTGATGGAGGGGCTGTCACAACAAATACAGACGAATTTTACGATAAAGTGTGTACGCTGCGGGTTCATGGTTCCGGCCCTAAATATTATCATCCGCTAATAGGCGGAAATTTTAGGCTGGACGCACTGCAGGCGGCCGTTATTTGTGTTAAGTTGAAATATCTTGACGACTGGACTGATGCCCGCCGGGAAAACGCACGCAAATACAGAGAATTATTTACTTTAGACCGATTTGATGATGTCGTCCGGATTCCGGATGAAAGCCAGGAACGCCACGTGTATAATCAGTTTGTCATCAGCGTCAAGGCCAAAAGAGACGAGCTGCGCATGTTTTTGAATGATGCCGGCATCGGAACGGAGGTATACTATCCGCTCCCTCTGCATTTACAGGAATGCTTTTCAGAACTGAATTACAAAAAAGGGGACTTCCCTGCAGCCGAATACGCCGCCGGCCACACCCTGGCCCTGCCTGTATATCCCGAGATGTCTGATGATCAGCAGGCCTATGTGGTGGAGAAGATTAAGGCGTTCTATTCTTGATGAATTCTTAAAATAGATGAATTCATCACGTTTTAGGTTTTAAGTGTTAGGTTTTAGGTTATGGTTTTACGTTTATTTGCAAATACTTAAAACTTAAAACCTAAAACTTAAAACTTTTGTAAAAGCGAGGCTTATTCTTTTTGCGAAACCATCATTATATATATTGCAATTTTGTTATCTCATAGTCATAGGCCTGGCGGGCCTCTTTTTCCAAAAGATGCTCCCGGCCGGTGTATCTGGGCGAGAAATGGAAAGGGGTGAATTGTTTTACCCGGGCCATGCCGGCAATACGGCCGGCCTGCCAGGCGGTCAGATGATCTTTTTCACCGGCAATATCCCTGTCCTCTTCAAGAAAAGCGGCTTCAATAAAGAGGTGGTCCGCATCCTGGGCGAGCTTGACGATTTTCTCCACATTCGATTTGCTGTAAGCAACATCCGCGATATAAGCTACTATCTGCCCCGGGGTAATCAGGGCAATCTGTTTGGCAAGCTCACCCACGACAAATCGTTTTTGTATTGAAAGATTTTTCCCACATTTAACTTCGAATTCTGAATGCGGGTCTTGACTGCTGAACAGGGCCTGTTTGAATTCATTCAGCCAGGGACCGGTTTCAAGTCCAAGCTTGGCAACACGCTCTTTCATAATGTTGATGTGAAAGCCTTCCTGGAGCCTAAAGCCGAGGCAGGGGATATCGTGGTCCAGCAATTCGGCACAAACAGACAGGGCCGCTTCCTGGTGCAGAATACCGTTAAAAGGTTGTTTGATATCCTTTTGGTCCGGGAGAAATCTGTTCCGGCACAGGTACTCTTTAGTTATCAAATGGTCGGGGTGAACCTCGCTGACCTGTAAGCTGAATCGATAGCCGTAATGCTTAACCAGGTTCCAGGAATACCCGGCCAGCTTACCCTCAATGTTTTGTATAAAGCCTTTTGGACCGTACATACAGATCGATTGATCACGGCCGAGAAACTGGCGCAGCAGCCGGTCAAAACCGATAAAATGGTCCATGTGGGTATGGGTAATAAAGATATGGCTTATCTTGTGGATATCCCGCGGCGAAAGAGCATGAATGTCGCCCAGATCGAACATGACAGCGCGTTTTTCGAGTAAAAAGGGCACAAACAGACCGGGGTCGTCAAAAGGTCCGTTCACCAGCCTGGGGTAGAAGGAAGGGCGCATTGTTACGGCAGGAATTTAGTGACTTGCTGATTTATACAGCGGTATATTTCTTCGTCTGAACCGTAGATATCGACAACAACTTTATGGTTAATAAGAGTTTCGATTACAAAAGAGGTTACGTAGAGGCTGACGACATGTGGCTGGGGCACAATGCTCCGAAAAGGTGCAGTTTGATAATCAACATCAAAGTCTTCAGCACGGGTTAGTCTGCCGAGGCACTTTAAAATTTCTTCCTCAAGGGTATCTTTGCTGGTGGTTTCCACCAGATTGCTTTCAATAAGTTTCATGGCGATGGCATTGGAAAGCGGTTCATCACAATCTCTAAGGCCGGCGATCGCCTTTCTGCGGGCGTATTCTTTTGAAGATTCGATTTTCGATAATATGGTTGATTCGCGTGTGCTCTGTCGAAATATTTTAGCCATATGCAATCACCTTTAGAGACTTTTGAAAAACATTCCTATGGATATTTAAGCTTTTATCTTTGGGATAATAATGTCAAGTAATATGGATTGCAAGCAAAATATTGCACCCGGATTTTTCTATTGAAATGGAAAGTGATATGGTGATACCCTGATTGTGATAAAACGCAAATAGGGGTTATCCGTTATCTGTTATTGGTTATTTGTTTTAGGTGAAATATAAGGGCGCTTTAGCGACGTTGGAAATCATCAAACAATATTATCGTGTTGATCGGAGAGAAATCGCCTTTCTTAAATTTATTTTTGAGGCCTATGACGGTTTAGCAGTCTCATCAACGATCGATCCGGAGGCGGGCATCGTGATGTTTAGAATTGCTCCCGGATGCGAAGCGGATGTAGAGATGATTTTGCAGGACCTTAAAAAAAATATCATGATAGAACAAGTACCTTCAATCTAAATGTTCAGCCGCTAAGACACAGAGGCACAAATAAGGAGCATTATAGGCCTGCTGTGATGCTGGTAGGTTGTTATTGGTCATATAAAAAAAAGAGCGCTACGCTTGAAGAGCGCTACGCTTTAAGATCGCTTTGCTTTAGGGGTAAAAAGTCTTTTTATCAATACCCCTCAAGGCCGCCAGGCCGCTCCTCAAACGAAGTGCTCTTCAAGCATAGCAATCCGATTTAGAGGGCAATGAATACAAAATATTTATATATCAACACCATCGGATGTCAGATGAATCATTATGACTCCGATCAGATTGCAGCGGTTTTAAGACCCCTTGAGTACAAGGTGACCCCGTTGATGGAGATGGCGGATCTGGTTATTGTCAATACCTGTGCAATCCGGGAAAAGGCTGAACAAAAAGTCTTCAGCTTTTTGGGGCGTCTGGCCGATATGAAAAGATCAAAACCCGATCTATTAATCGGCGTTGGCGGATGTGTAGCCCAGCAGGAAGGTGCCGGGATCATTGAGCGCATGGGACATGTGGATCTGGTTTTCGGGACAAGTGCCATCAGCCGGTTGCCGCGCCTAATAGAGCAGATCGAATCAGAAAGATGCCGGGTTATTGATGTTGACATGTCGGAAGGCATCGACGAATTTGATTTTGCCGGCAGTGAATCAGACCATGAAAAGGTTACGAGTTTTGTGACCATCATGCAGGGGTGTGACAATTTTTGTTCATACTGTGTGGTCCCGTACGTACGAGGTCGGGAAGTCAGCAGGGAACCCGAGAAAATAATTAATGAAATCCGTACTCTGGTTAAAGCAGGTGTGCGTGAGGTTACCCTCCTGGGTCAAAATGTAAACAGCTACGGAAAAAAGGAAGGACTTTTGACATTTTCGCGGCTGCTGGAACTTGTCAACGAAATCGACGGACTTTTGAGAATCAGATTTACGACTTCGCATCCCAAAGACCTTTCAAAGGACCTTATGTTTGCGTTTAAAGATCTTGAAAAGCTGTGCAAGCATATTCATTTGCCCGTACAATCAGGCTCAAACAGGATCCTTGCCATGATGAATCGGAAATATACTCGCGAGTTGTACCTTGAAAAAGTAAAAAAACTGCGTACTTTGTGTCCTGAAATCGCCATTACATCCGATATTATCGTGGGGTTTCCAGGAGAGACCAAACATGATTTCGAACAGACCACAGAGTTGATCAAAGCAGTAAAATTTGACGGTCTGTTTGCGTTTAAGTATTCTGATCGTCCCAACGCAACGGCAACTCGTTTGCCGGAAAAGATTTCAGAACAGGAAAAGAAAGAAAGATTGAAAGAGGTTCTGGATCTTCAGGCTTATTATACGACCCAGGCAAATGAGGCGCTGGTAGGATCTGAGGAAAAAATTCTTGTTGAGGGCTACAGCAAGAAACAAAAAGTAGTTGATTTGCACAGTGGCCGGCAGGATTTTCAGTGGACCGGCCGGACATCTACAAATAAAATCGTCAATTTTGTTCAGAGTGACGGTGGTATACAGGGCGATAAGATTACCGCCGGTAAATTGGTTAGCATCAGGATTATGAAAGCATTTCCTCATTCACTCTGGGGCGAACCGGTCAAGGCGGCAAATATACCCCTTGGTTTTAGAGGAGATAAAGCTCATGTTGCATGAAGTAACCATAGCGGGCATGACTATGGATCCGACATCAAATACGCCGATTATCATATTAAAATCGGTGAAAAGTGACCAGGCGATCCCTATATGGATCGGATTGCTCGAAGCTACGTCCATAGCTTCGGCACTCAGAAACATCAAGTTTGATCGGCCCATGACTCATGACCTTTTCAAAACTTTCATCGAGACTATGAATCTCGATGTTTCCAAGATTGAAGTGTGTGATTTAAAGAACAATACTTTTTATGCCAAAATATATTTTACTTCCGAAGAGAGAAATTTTCATATGGACGCCCGGCCCAGCGATGCGATTGCGATTGCAATCCGATTTAGCGCCCCAATTTATGTGGATGACAAAATCATCGAACAATCTCAGATGGTTGACACTGATTATGAGATGATAGATGAGACTGAAGAAGGGAAAAAGTGGGCCGAATATCTTGGAAAACTTACACCTGACGATTTCGGAAAATACAAAGTTTGATGTTCTCGTAAAAAGTCAGAAAAACGACCTTTTTACGAGAGTGTTTTGTCTTTGGTATTTAGTGTTTGGCGTAACTTCTCAATAAGTTCTGGCAAATCAGAAAATAAAATCCGCCCATTGATAATAAAATATAAAATGTCTGAAACTCACATGCAAGTGAGCCTAAAGAAAAAAC